>JANNFN010000185.1:0-13337 GCA_031379885.1 Methylotenera sp. | reverse complement strand
TGGCAGTGCAGTTTGCGCCGTGTTGCAGACCAATTCCGGGCGACCCGATTTTAGGCTTTATTAACAAAGATAAAGGGCTAATTATTCATACACACGATTGCCCAACCACACTTAAATTTAAGCTAGACCCAGATAAATGGCTGGATGTGGAGTGGGATTCGAATGATAAAAAATTGTTTAAAGTGAATGTTTGTGTGGTGGTGGTGAACGAGCGTGGCATGCTAGCTAAGCTAGCGGCGGGCATTTCGGATGTAGGCTCGAATATTGATAATGTGAGTATAGAAGAGCCTGATGGTAGCCAATATGCGAATGTAGATTTTACTGTGCAAGTGCGCAATCGTGTGCATTTAGCTGAGCTAATGCGCAATTTACGCAAAATACCCGATGTGGTGCGCATTAATCGGGTCAAAGGCGGTCACTCGGAAGAGAAAATTCAATAGTGCGCAATTTTGAAATGCGTTTTGCACGTCATTTTGCTCGCTGGTCGTACTAAAATGTACTGTCTGCGCTCGCAAGCCTAGTGCAAATTTACATTTGAAAATGGCTAAAATTCGGTAAATTAAGTGACAAATAACTACAACACATTACCCGCAGGCTTGCCCGTGCCTATTGATGATGGCCAAGCGGCGCACATAGAAGGCACGCACTTACCTGAGCTTACATTTGCTTCAACCAGTGGACAGAACTTCAGTCTAAATCATGAAAAATTAGTCATTTATGTGTACCCGCTTACAGGGGAGCCTGGTGTTGCATTGCCAGAAGGCTGGGATGACATTCCGGGTGCGCGCGGTTGCACACCGCAAGCTTGCGATTTTAGTGAGCATTATCAACAATTTCAGCGTTTAAGTGCTCACGTTTTCGGTCTTAGTGCACAAACGAGTGATTACCAGTTAGCACTTAAAAATCGTTTGCATCTACCTTTTGATTTATTGAGCGATAGTGACTTTAAGTTAAAACAAATTTTAAATTTGCCCACTTTTAAAGTGGGCGAGCTTACTTTGTATAAAAGACTCACCTTAATCATAGAGCAAAATATCATTAAAAAAGTGTTTTATCCTGTGTTTCCACCTAATCAACATGCAGCTCAAGTTTTAGATTGGCTTAAAAGCCAGCAAAGTTAGGTGATGACAAATCTAAGTCAGATTAAAAGTTTTTCAAAACCTCTTTTAAGTAGTCTTAATAAGCTCGGCATTAGCAACATTCAAGGCTTATTATTACATCTGCCGCTGCGTTATATTGATGAAACGCACATCACCCTAATACGCGATTTACGGCAGGGTGATTCGGCACAATGCGAGGGCGAAATTGTACATGCAGAAGTTACTTATAAACCCCGTAAAGCCTTAATCGCAAGGCTAGAAGATGCAAGCGGGCAATTAACTTTAAGATTTTTACATTTTTATCCGAGTCAAATTGCGGCTTTAGCGGTAGGCAAAAAAATTCGCGTGTATGGTGAAATACGGCATGGTTTTTTTGGTTACGAAATCGTGCACCCGCAATGTAAAAACGTGGGCGAGAAAACGGTTGTTGCAGAAACCCTCACCCCAGTTTACCCAACCACGGCCGGCTTAACGCAACCCAATATTCGCAAAGCGATTCAAATTGCTTTAAAGCAAGATGCGTTAGCGGAAACTTTGCCAGCAGGTGTTTATAAGCACTTAAACCTGCCCAGTTATGCGCATAGTATTCATGCCTTACATAATCCACTACCAGATGCCAGTTTAAGCGCTTTAGAAAACCGTATTACGCCAGAATGGCGCAGATTGGCATTTGATGAATTACTCGCTCAGCAATTGAGTATGCGCAAGCATTACATTAAACGGCGCAGTTTAGATGCACCTGCGATTGCAAGCTCGCAAAAACTCGTGCCACAAATGCTGCAGAATTTAGCGTTTAACTTAACCAATTCACAACAAGAAGTAGTGGCAGAAATTGCGCACGATTTAACCCAGCCGCACCCTATGCAGCGCTTGCTGCAGGGCGATGTGGGCAGTGGCAAAACCATCGTGGCGTGCATGGCTGCCTTGCAAGCCATAGAGCACGGCTGGCAAGTGGCGTTGATGGCGCCGACAGAAATTTTGGCCGAGCAACATTACAAAAAATTTAGCCAATGGCTTGAGCCCCTGAACATTAACATCGCTTGGCTCACTGGGAGCCAAAGTAAAAAAGAACGTGAGTTAGCGCTCACTCACGTTGCTACAGGCCGTGCCCAGCTTGCCGTTGGCACGCACGCGCTGTTTCAAGATGCTGTGAGTTTTCATAAACTAGGGCTTGCAATCATTGATGAGCAACATCGCTTTGGTGTGCAGCAGCGTTTAGCTTTGCGCAAAAAAGGTGAGCCAGAGCCGCACCAGTTAATGATGTCCGCTACGCCAATTCCGCGCACGCTTTCCATGAGTTACTTTGCCGATTTAGATGTCTCGGTGATTGATGAATTACCACCAGGCCGCACGCCGATTGTGACTAAACTGGTTTCTGACGAGCGCCGTGATGAAATTTTGCAACGCGTGCGCGAGGCCTGCATGGCGGGCGGTCAAGCCTATTGGGTGTGCCCGTTGATTGAAGAGTCTGAAGCGTTGCAACTGCAAACCGCCAATGATACGTTTGCACATATGCAAGCCACTTTCCCTGAGCTTAAAGTTGGGTTGGTGCATGGCCGCATGAAACCTGGTGAGAAACAACAGGTTATGCAACAATTTAGCGCGGGTGAAATTCAGTTATTAGTCGCTACCACGGTGATAGAAGTTGGCGTCGATGTGCCAAACGCCAGTTTAATGGTGATTGAGCATGCAGAACGCTCAGGCTTAAGCCAGTTGCACCAGTTACGTGGCCGCGTAGGGCGCGGCGCTGCAAAAAGTACCTGTATTTTGCTGTATCAAGGCGATAAAAAATTAGGTGAAATTGCACGTGCACGGCTAAAAGTTATTTATGAAAATACCGATGGCTTTATTATCGCCCAAGCCGATTTGCACTTGCGCGGCCCAGGTGAGTTTTTAGGCACACGCCAAAGTGGCGTGCCGATGCTAAAAATCGCCGATTTAGAACGCGATGCCGATTTGTTGGAAGCCGCAAAAAATATGGCAGATAAGCTGATAAAAGAATACCCACAAGCGAAAGAACAACATTTAGAAAGATGGATGAGTCATGCAGGGGAATTGGTGAAGGTATGAGGCAGATGCACTGCAGATTGTAAGCGAATTTATTTTAGGATACTTTGAATGGCATATCGATTTGTAGTAAATACAGCTTACGGGCTGCAAAATTTTTTGATAGTGAAGGAAACTAATAATGGCGACCTAATTGTTACTCAAAAAGGAGAGCACGAGACATTAGATCTAACACAGGAAATTCCAGCAGGCAACTCAGCAGACCGTGAAAAAAGTAGTATCACTGTACACCCAAATTTACAGTCAAATAGTGGCACTATCTCTATTAATTACAAAACCAACAAAAATGGCCAAGAAACGTCTCGTGAAGTCACAAGCGTGCTTGAAGTGAGGCAGGGGTTAAGATTATTTCCTGTCTTGTCAAAGATTGGAGAGAATGTCGTAAGCCCACGTTTGGCTATTGAGCCGACTAAGTACAAAAATGATGTGCTACTCGAGCTATGGCTAGGCCAGCAATTCGACTGGTCGATTCAGTCGCTAGCTTACTGTATTTTTGTAGCTAATCCAGAAATTGCATTTATACAACCACAAAGCTTTCCGAGAGAGATTTATCACCTTCGTTTCAAGCATCTTCAACTTATATTTATGTATTGGGCGATTGATAAACCTACAAAAGGAGCTAGCACAACGCTTAAAGTTTTTGAGCCAACTGGACAAGCGCTACCAGGTTTTGAACTCCATGAAGCAACCAACTTCACCGACAAAGCCTCTGAAGAGTATTGCAATCATTATTCTCTTATTCCAGAGTTAATGCAGGGACAGTTACCTAAAAAGTTACTTCAACAGACAGGTGTGAAAGTTGTTAATGGAAAATGGTATTTCAAGAATTTTTCTTATGGTTTAGAAACTCATCGTGACGAAAGCCTACTACGACTTAAATTTCGCAATGCAGATGGAAACGAGGCAATTATAGATTTTAATGGTGAGGATATAACTAAATTTCAAGACCAACTGAATTATGGAATTAAAACCGTTCCAGGATTGGCGGTGTGGAAAAAGCAATAAAGATAGTTTGAGCAATTGGCCGCATAGCTGGTAACAAAGACCCTGCTTGTTTATGCGATAATTCATCTCGTGAAAATTCAACATAATCGTTCTCATCCCGGTCAGCAGTGGCTTAGAAAGCCCATGCTCAGCGCCGCATATCGAAAATGGTTGATTGATAACGGTTCGCTCACGGCGCGCTTAAAGGGGCGTTACGCAGATTTTGCCGTACAGCCAGTGTTGTTAAAAAATGCTAAATCTTTTACCGATGAATCTGCGTTGCTTGGCCTGAAAGCCAACCAGCATGCTCTGATTCGTGATGTGCTATTGATGGGCAACAATCAACCAGTGGTGTTTGCGCACAGTGTGTTGCCGCGCGCAAGTCTGCGTGGCGCATGGTATGGGCTTGGCAGGCTGGGTAATAAGCCACTCGGCGCAACTTTGTTTGCTAACCCAAAAGTCAAACGCACACCTTTAGAATATAAAAAACTGCCGTGCCACCACCCAATATCCATGCGGGTTGCAGAGCACACACAAACAAGCCCTAAAGCATTGTGGGCGAGGCGCTCTATATTTAGTCTAAATTGCGCTAAAATTTTAGTCACCGAAGTTTTCTTAGAACAATTATTCCATTGATGATTCAAAAATTACGGTGTTGTCGCGCCTTGCCGTACTAAATGTGTACTGTCTGCGGCGCTCCGCCTTGTACTTTTTGACCATCAATGGAATACTAACGCGTCAAAGATTAAATTAAATACAAACATGAACGTAGAAAATCTTAACAAAAAACTAGACGCTTACGAGCGCTTAATGCGCTTAGATAAACCCATCGGCATTTTGCTGCTGCTGTGGCCGACGCTATGGGCTTTGTGGCTGGCTTCGCGTGGTATTCCAGATTGGATTACCCTGTTGATTTTTATCACAGGCGCGGTGCTGATGCGCAGCGCGGGTTGTGTGATGAATGACATTGCCGACCGCAAATTTGACGGCTTGGTGGAACGCACCAAAAATCGTCCGTTAGCGACAGGCGAAGTAAGCGTGAAAGAGGCGTATTTGCTGGCAGCTGGCTTGGCTTTGTTGGCGTTTTGCTTAGTTTTATTGTTTAACAAAACGACTATTTTGTTATCTTTTGCTGCGCTATTTTTAGCGGCGACTTATCCGTATACCAAACGTTTTTTAGCCATTCCGCAAGCCTATTTGGGCGTGGCGTTTGGCTTTGGCATCCCGATGGCATTTGCGGCGGTGAATGATTACATTCCGCCACTTGCTTGGGTGTTACTGGCAGCCAATGTATTTTGGGCGATTGCTTACGATACTGAATATGCAATGGTGGATCGTGACGATGATTTAAAAATCGGTATCAAGTCTTCGGCGATATTTTTTGGCAAATATGATGTGATTGCAGTAATGGTTTGCTACGCGCTGATGCTAAGTTTATTGGCGTATGTTGGTAAATTTATGGGCTTTGGGAAGTTTTATTTCATCGGCCTGGGAGCCGCTCTGCTATTGGCCTGCAGGCAATACGTTTTAATCAATAGTCGTGATAAACACAATTGTTTTAAAGCATTTTTACATAATAACTGGCTTGGCCTAGCGATATTTATTGGACTTGCAATAGAGTATTACATCGTTCGTTAAATCTGGCTTATTTAAACTCAACTAAATTAAATTCAAACATCGCTTCTTTAGTTTCTTGTTTGGCTAGTGCTTGTTTTTTCAGCCCTTCAGACATCGCAATTTCATGCATTTTTTCTAGCTTCTCTTCTTTTTTGGCGGCGAGCTGGGCTTCTTTTATTTCTAACATCGCCAATTTCTTTTCGTCTAATTGAATCACTTCAGCAGTTTTTAGTTCTTCATGCACAACGCTTTTTAATAAAATGAGCTCTTCAATTACATTTTTATGAAAGCCAACGCGAATTTCTAAGCGGCTGTTATAAATTAAATCGTCTAGGTAAGTAAGTGCGGCAGGCGTACCCCAAAGTTGTTGTAGGCCAGCAGTGATGCGCGGAAAGGACTCTAAACTATGATTGGTATCATCTTCAGTTTTAGAAAAATCAGCAATTTGCACATTAAAGTATTCTTTGCACTCAAGCGCAGTTTGCTCATATACCGCTTGTAAATTCTCTTTTGCCAACAAATCGAGCAAAAACATCCAAATAGTCACAGATTGTTTTGGGAAATCGAGCAAATGATTTTGCAGCAATTGAATCGCTAAGCTTGTACGACCATGCGATAAAAACACATCCGCATGATCTAATACGTTATGGTCAGAATTAAATTCTTCAACAGAGAAAGGAATTTCAGCATCCTTAGCAACTGCAGGTTCATTTAGATTTCCTGCTAATTTTTCAACATCGCTGCTAACATTTAGGCGTGAATCAGAACCTAAGTCAGACTCGAAAAAATTATCATTAGTGTCAAATTCATCTAAATTTTCTTTAGCCACACTGTTTCTAGACCATTCTATTTGTGCATTTTGCAATTGTTGAATTTGACGGCGGCTACGCAATTTTTCGGCAACGGTAAGGCTGCTTAATAATAAGCCGCCAGCCAGAATGTAACCTAACCAATCTAGATTCTTTTTCGATTTGTTAGCTTGCACAAGTTGTTGCGACTTTAGTTGATTTTCCGTTTTTAGTTTTTGATTAGTGACTGCTAAAGCGCTAATTTGTTTTTCAAGATGCATCATGCGGTTATTTAATACCGTGACTTCGTCTTGCATCTCGATATCAAGCTCAGGCGCAAGCGCTTGTGCCGCGGTTTCAGGTGTGAAATGTAATGCTCTATCTAAGCGTAACTCAGCACTATTTAAATTTATATTTGAAGCATCACCACCAGAAATACTCAAGCGCGGCTTGCTTTCTTTTGCAGCGCTATCTTTAGGGTTATTATTGGCAGTTTCTGCAGGTTTATCAATATGATATCCAGCAGTTAATACAATGTCTTTGTTAGATTGTTTATTGCTCTTCTGTTTTTTTGTTGCAGCTGATTTTGTGCTGCTTGCAGGTGTTTTTGTTGTTTGTTTATGTACGGGAATTTCTGCTACGCTTTTTGCTTGCTCGCTATCATTGTCGACTCCATTGCTAGGTAATTCGTCTGCAGAATTCTCAATTTCTGCAGTTAATAGCGGATCTAATAACAGCACATAATCGCGACGCATATTGGCGTCGCAATCGGCCATTACCGATAAATTAACAATCGGCTCATTAATGATTTGGTTAGTCGTCACTGTCAAAATCGCGACATCATCGACAGCTTTTGATAACTTAAAATTTGCGCTAGTTAATTGATTTTCAGTATAAGAATCATTCATTACCCTAAAGCAAGCTTCACTTTTAAGCTCGTTAGCGCCTTGTATTTTAATGCTCGCACGCAAAGGTTGCCCAAGATGCGATTTAACATCTATATTGCCTAAACCCAGCGCCAATGCTTGACTTTGCGCGCCTATTGCTAGCATGGTTAATGCGGTAATTACCGCCTGCTTAAGTGTATAATTGCTTTGCATATGGTTTCCCTCTTTATTTAGCACATGTTTCAAGCACTTTGCTTTTCAGGTAGATACTAGCAATTGGTGTGCCAACTAATAATTTATCGGCGTTTTAACTAAAAACTTAAAGCTAAACCTATTAAATAGCATTAAAATTTAAACTATATTAAAAATCAATAATAATCTGCGCTTTGCAATTGACAAGCCTTTGTTCAAAAGCATATAATCCGCCCTCTTGATTTTAATAGCGATACATTAGGTAGTTAGACTATGAATATTTTCTCTGGAAAAACATTTTCCGCTAAATCGCACGAAGTGCAACGCGATTGGTTTGTAATTGATGCAACCGATTTGGTGTTGGGTCGTTTGGCTAGCGCGGTAGCACATCGCTTACGTGGTAAGCACAAAACCATTTATACACCACACGTTGATACGGGTGATTACATTGTGGTGATTAATGCTGACAAAATGAAAGTAACAGGCGCAAAGGCTGAAGGTAAGCTTTACCATAGCCATTCTGGTTACCCAGGCGGCATCAGCACAACGACTTTCGCTAAAATGCAAGATAAGTTTCCAGGCCGCGCTTTAGAAAAAGCAGTAAAAGGCATGCTACCAAAAGGCCCATTGGGCTATGCAATGATTAAAAAAATGAAAGTTTATGCTGGCGACAAGCATGAACACGCTGCACAACAACCAAAAGCATTGACTATTTAAGCTTAAGAATACAAAGGTAAATCTAAATGATTGGCAAATACAATTATGGTACAGGCCGCCGCAAAAGCTCAGTAGCGCGCGTATTTATGAAAGTTGGCAAAGGTAATATCGTGGTAAACGATAAACCTGTTGATGAATATTTTTCTCGTGTCACTGCACGTATGATTTTGCGTCAGCCGTTAGAGTTAACTAATAATCTTACTAGCTTTGACATCATGATTAATGTCATCGGTGGTGGTGAATCTGGCCAAGCGGGTGCTGTGCGTCATGGCATTACACGTGCTTTGATTGATCACGATGCAACGCTAAAAAGCGCCTTATCACAAGCTGGTTTCGTGACACGTGATGCACGTGAAGTTGAACGTAAAAAAGTGGGCTTACGTAAAGCGCGCCGCCGTAAACAATTCTCTAAACGCTAATATTATTCAGCGTCAAGAAATTAAAAAAGGTCGCGTTAGCGGCCTTTTTCATTTATGGTTTAGAATATTTTATGGTTTAAAATAGGTTTAGTTTTAACAATAATTAAATATGGCAAAAAAACTTAAAATTGGTATTGTTGGCGGCACTGGCTACACGGGTGTTGAGCTACTACGTCTGTTGGCGGTACATCCAAACGCAGAACTTACTGCTATTACTTCGCGTGGCGAAGCTGGTCTGCCTGTGGCTGACATGTTTCCTAGTTTGCGGGGCTATGTAGATTTAAAATTTTCCGATCCAGCAACGGCCGATTTAAGCGCCTGCGACGTCGTGTTTTTTGCCACGCCGCATGGTGTGGCCATGAGTCAAGCGCAGGCATTATTAGATGCCAATGTGAAAATCATTGATTTAGCGGCCGATTTTAGATTACAGGATGTTGCTCTGTTCGAACAATGGTACAAAATGCCGCACAGCTGTGCGGATATTTTAAAAGATGCGGTGTATGGCATCCCAGAGTTGTATCGGGATAAAGTTAAAAACGCTAAGGTAATTGGCAATCCAGGTTGTTACCCGACGACTGTATTACTAGGGCTGGCGCCGTTATTGGAACAAGGCTTGGTGGATTTTTCTGCGCCGATTGTGGCCGATTGTAAATCGGGCGTTTCTGGCGCAGGCAGAAAAGCCGAGGTCGCGACGTTGTTTGCTGAAGCCAGTGATAACATGAAAGCCTATGGTGTGGCGGGTCATCGGCATCATCCAGAAATTCATGCCCAACTTACTCAATTGGCAGGTAAAAAAGTAGATTTTATTTTTGTGCCACATTTAGTGCCGATGATACGCGGTATGTTATCGACGATTTATGTGAAACTTTCAGCTAAAGCCAACAGTCTAGATTTGCAGAGTTTGTTTGAAAAACGTTACGCAAGCGAGCAATTTGTAGATGTGTTGCCTGCAGGTAATATGCCTGAAACGCGTTCTGTACGTGGTTCTAACAAGTTACGTATTGCTTTGCATAAGCAAACAAGTACGGGCTATTTAACGATTGTAGTCGTGCAAGATAACTTGGTAAAAGGTGCAGCAGGGCAAGCGGTGCAAAACATGAACATTATGTTTGGCATTGATGAAAACGCGGGTTTAGAGGTTGTGCCGCTTCTACCATAATTGATGAGATCATCATAATGAGACCTCTAGAATGAGACCTGTAGATCGTAGAGTTCGTCGTCATTTTGGGCTAACCGCTAGGCGTGTAGCGGTGCGCTCACAGCGCCCATGGTATTTTCAGGCGCTGTTGGCAGTTATATTTATGGCAGCAGGCTTTGCTATCGCCTATTGGTTGTTGCACGATAGTGAAAATCTTGGCGAGCAATTACGACAAATTTCGCTTGAAAATAAAGCCTTAGAAGCTAAATTAGTAGGCGCGCAACGTGAGTTGCAAGTAGAGCTAGCCACTAACAATAACCTTGCCAAAGAGCTTGCAAGCGTTCAAGATGAGAACATTAAGATAAAAGAAGATATATTCTTTTATAAAAATATGCTTAAACGGTAAAAACCTAACCAAGCAAAATGCACGTAAGGAAACACAATGTTTTTTAAAAAGACCAATAAAATTGATAATCGTATCGACACCCTAGTAGGCGCCGATACACGCATTGAAGGTGATTTACATTTTAGTGGCGGCCTGCGTGTCGATGGCGCCATTCGTGGTAATGTAACTGAGCAAAACGGTAACCCCAGCACGTTGATTATTAGTGAACATGGACGTGTTGAAGGCGCTGTAACAGCGGCTAAAATTGTGTTAAATGGCAAAGTGATAGGCACAGTGAAATCTACCCATTTTGTTGAGCTACAAACCAAAGCACGCATTACGGGTGATTTATATTACAAATCGCTTGAGATGCACACTGGCGCGGTTATTGAAGGCAAGCTGGTTTACATGGGTGATGGCGAGCCAGAAGAAGTGCTTTAAGCTTGTAATTTTGAACATTAACCCCAAATAATAGTCTAAATATTTAAGTAGTTTAAGGAGTAAAAAATGAACACAGTAACTGACATGCCTGATGTAGAAATGCCAACTCCGTTGGTGTTTACAGATAACGCAGCTAAAAAAGTGAAAGAGCTGATTGAAGAAGAAGGTTCGCCAGATCTCAAATTGCGCGTATTCGTGAGCGGCGGCGGCTGTTCGGGCTTTCAATACGGCTTTACGTTTGAGGAAGAAGTAAACGAAGATGACACGCAAGTGATGAAAGATACGGTGACTTTGCTCATCGACCCAATGAGTCTGCAATACTTGATGGGCGCAGAGATTGATTATCAAGATAGTTTGCAAGGCTCACAATTTGTGATTCGTAACCCGCAAGCGACATCAACTTGTGGTTGCGGCTCATCATTCTCTGTTTAAGTTAATTATTTAGTTAAAAAAGCCAAGCGTTTGCTTGGCTTTTTGTTTTAATGTAATAAATTTAGTCAAAATAGATGCGCTGTAAGCCAATATCCATAAGGCTTGCAGCGGCACAGGTGTAGAATTTTTTAAGGGTTTAGCGCATGAAAAAACTCATTTATCTGTTATTTATTTTTGCATTAGTGAGCTGTGATAAAAGTGTAGAAAAATATGCGGCTATCCCGCAAGGCGCAACAGTGCTTATTCTGGGTGATAGTTTAAGTTACGGTACAGGTGCAAATCTTGGCGCAAACAAGGGTGAAGATTACCCCGCCTTATTAGCTAAACGGACGGGTTGGAACATCATTAACGAAGGCATTCCAGGTGATACCACCGCGGGCGGTTTAGAGCGATTACCAAGTCTATTAGAACAATATCAGCCAAAATTATTAATGGTAGTGCTCGGCGGCAACGATTTTTTACACCATGTGCCAGAAAGCCAGACCGTGATTAATTTGAAAGCCATATTAACCAAAGCAAAAACGCAAAGCGTTACCAGTATTTTGGTAGCAATCCCCGAAGTAAGCGCTTTGCGAGCCGCCGTGGGTAATTTGCAAGATCATCCGCTGTATGAAAAACTGGCAGAAGAAACCGCAACACCGCTGATAGCTGATGTGTTTGCAGAAGTACTTTCGGATAGAGATTTAAAAGCAGATCAAATTCACCCAAACGCGCAGGGTTATGTTGAAGTGAGTAAAAAAATGGATGAAAAATTGAAATTATTGGGGTTTGTGAAGTGATTTAATGATGCTCTGCGAGGCAATATCCATAAGGGTTACAGGGCATGCATATTGTCTTTCTCTATATTCCGTCATCCCGTACAAGCGAAGCGCGATACGGAATCCAGTGGCGTTAGATACAAGTCGGGGGTAGCCCGACACCTAGTCACTTTCTTTTAACTACCTGAAAAGAAAGTAACCCAAGAAAACGGCACCCCGCTGCCGCTTGTTTCCTTCGGTCTTAGCGCCGCATCTGGGCGGCTGCGGAACTCGCTTCGCTCAAACAGTCCTCGCCGCTTTCCATCTGCCGCTCAAGCCGAAGGCGCGGCAAGGGGATTGGAAACCATGCGAAATTTGGGAGTTTGTAGGTTGGTGGTGAGTGAAACGAACCCCAACAAAGAGAGAAATGTTGGGGTTCATAAAACCAATTCACCCCAACCTACGAGCTACGCGAGCTAGTTCACTATTGCTAATATCAAAATTATAATCATGAAAACTAAATTAATTCTTAAAACCCATTGAGATAACTGCCTTATCTTTTTTGGCACTCCATTATTGCCCAGAAAAAAGGCAATAAATCCTAAAATCCCTAAGCCAAAAACTAAATACACAAGCATATTTTTCATTTCCATGCTGTTGAGTCTAGCCTCTCTTCCCAATCGGCACAAACTCACGTCTGGCTTCACCAGTGTAAAGTTGTCTTGGGCGGCCAATTTTGTGTTCAGGGTCGCTATTCATTTCGCTCCATTGCGCTATCCAGCCAGCGGTGCGGGCTAGCGCGAAGATGGCGGTGAACATAGAGTTTGGTATCCCCATGGCGCGCATGACAATGCCGCTGTAAAAATCGACATTGGGGTAGAGTTTTTTGCTAACAAAATAGTCGTCTTCCAGCGCAATTTTTTCCAGTTGCATCGCCAATTTAAACATTGGGTCATCGTGCAGGCCTAGTTCGTTTAACACTTCGTAACAGGTTTTTTGCATAATGGCGGCACGCGGATCCATACTACGATACACGCGGTGCCCAAAGCCCATTAGGCGGAAATTGTCGGTTTTATCTTTGGCGCGTTTAATAAATTCGTCAATGCGAGAAACATCGCCAATTTCTTCTAGCATATCTAGCGTGGCTTCGTTTGCGCCGCCGTGTGCCGGCCCCCACAGCGAGGCAATGCCGGCTGCAATGCTGGCAAATGGGTTAGCGCCGCTAGAGCCTACTAGGCGCACGGTAGAAGTAGAGGCATTTTGTTCATGGTCAGCATGTAAGATTAAAATCTTCTCGAAAGCCTTTGCCAATATCGGGTTTGGCACGTATTCCTCGCACGGCGTAGCAAACATCATATGCATAAAGTTTTCGGCATAATTGAGCTTATTTTGCGGCTGCATGAACGGCTGCCCCAAATTATATTTATAGCTCC
>JANNFN010000176.1:0-17744 GCA_031379885.1 Methylotenera sp. | reverse complement strand
GAAAAAGGTTTTGGTTTGGAATCCGCAGATGGTAAAAACGTTATCAAGCTGCGCGGCTTACTGCAAGCAGATTATCGCTCGTTTCAAGATGGCGCTAGTGACGTGCGCAATCGTAGCAATAGTCGTGCAGGAAATTTAAATGCCAATGGGTTTCATGATGCAAATGACACAGCCTTACTACGCCGCGTACGCCCAACCATAGAAGGTACGTTATTGGGGAAATATGATTTTAGATTTACACCGGATTTTGGTAACGGTGGTTCCCAAGTTGTTGATGCTTATCTAGATGCGCGCCTAAGCCCTGCATTCAAAATTCGTGCAGGTAAATACAAACCGTTTGTCGGTTTGGAGCGTTTGCAAAGTGGTGGCGATATTAAGTTTGTTGAGAGAAGTTACGTTACCAATGCCATATTGCCTAACCGTGATGTAGGGATTTCGGTATATGGCGATACCTTCGGGGAAAAGCTTAACTATGCCTTTGGCATTAATAACGGTGTAGTAGATGGTGGTAACAATAGTTCTGGCAGTGAATTTGATAGTAACAAAGAATTCACTGCGCGTTTATTTGCCAACCCATTCAGAGATGAAACTAATGCATTATCAGGATTAGGTTTCGGGATTGCGGGTACTTTCACCAATATTGACGGAGAAAGAAACTTAAACTTCACCGATACATCTGCGGCTGATGCCACAAGAAACGGTTTGCCTAGCTATTTAACTAATGGCCAGCAGACATTTTTTAGATACAACAGTGCAACGGTTGCGGATGGCACGCGCACGCGTATTGCCCCGCAAGCTAACTATTACTACGGTCCATTTGGTCTAATTGCAGAATATGCAAGAGTCTCGCAAGACGTTAGTTTATCTAGTGGCGGTTCCGCTTCTGGCGGCGGTGCAGGTACTAACACGGTGATTACCCCAAATACCAATAAATCACTTAATCACGATGCTTGGCAAATAGCAGCATCCTATTTGGTTACTGGCGAAGATGCCTCATTTAAGGGCGTTAAACCGAAACAAGACTTCGATTTAGATACTGACGGTTGGGGGGCATGGGAGCTGGTAGCTCGCTACAGCGAGCTCAATCTAGATGAAAATACCTTTAAAAATAAAGCTGGAACTTCATTTTCTACCAACGCCTATGCAGACTTATCAACAAGTGCTCAATCGGCCAAATCTTGGACTGCTGGCGTGAATTGGTATTTGAATCAAAACGCAAAAATTCAATTGAATTATGAGCGCACTAAATTTGATGGTGGTGCGGGTGTTGGCATTACTGCGATTAACGCGACAGGTAGCAATGTACGTGACCGTGAAAGTGAAGAGGCATTGCTTGCGCGTTTTCAGGTGGCTTTCTAAAAAACATATCAACATCCTTCGCTATAAAGTTGAACGAAGGTAAGTAATGTAAGGAGAATAAACATGGAATGTTGCTGTTTAAAAAAATAACTCAAGAAACTGCTTAATAAACTAAAATTTTTAAAGGATTTATCAATGAAAAAAACACTATTAACAATTGTACTTGCAACTATTGCATTTAATCTTGCTACAGCTTCAGTAGCCTCTGCAAAAGAGGTGACTTTACTGAATGTTTCATATGATCCAACACGTGAGTTATATGTGGATTACAACGCTGCATTTAGCAAATATTGGCAAGCCAAAACGGGAGATACCGTCAAAGTGAATCAATCGCACGGCGGCTCTGGTAAACAAGCGCGTGCCATTATTGATGGCTTGGATGCGGATGTTGCTACTTTGGCATTGGCCTACGATGTGGACCAACTTTATGAAAAAGGCAAACTGATTCCAAAAGATTGGCAAAAACGCTTGCAACATAATAGTTCGCCATATACCTCAACTATCGTATTTTTGGTACGTAAAGGTAACCCAAAAAATATCAAGGATTGGAACGATGTAATCAAACCAGGTATTTCAGTGATTACACCTAATCCGAAAACATCAGGTGGTGCACGCTGGAATTACCTAGCCGCTTGGGCCTATGCGTTGAAACAAAATAACAACGATGAAGCTAAAGCTAAAGAGTTTGTTGGTAAGTTATTCAAAAACGTGCCGGTGCTGGATAGTGGTGCGCGCGGCTCTACCACTACCTTTGTTGAGCGTGGCATTGGTGACGTGTTGCTTGCTTGGGAAAATGAAGCATTTTTAGCACAAAAAGAATTGGGTGCTGGCAAAGTCGAAATTGTCGTGCCTTCACTTTCTATCTTGGCCGAACCACCTGTGACCGTGGTAGATAAATTTGCCAAAAAACATGGCAATGAAGTAGTTGCTAAGGCCTACTTGGAATATTTGTACTCTGATGAAGCGCAAGACATTATCGGTAAAAATTACTACCGCCCGACATCAGGTGCAGCTGCGAAAAAATTCGAATCACAGTTTCCCAAACTCAATTTAGTCAAAATCGATGATGTATTTGGTGGTTGGACAAAAGCGCAGAAAACGCATTTTTCTGACGGTGGAATTTTCGACCAGATTTATCAGAAATAATAAATATGAGAGTAGTTCAATACGTTACAAACACCCAATTATTAGGCTTAACACCTAAAAACACTAAAGGAGAAACAGTCATGGCTTTATTAGCAATTAACGTGCGCAATCAATTGCGCGGCAAAGTAAAAGAAATTTTGTGGGGAGATGTGGTCTCGGAAGTTGAAGTTGAAACCTCATCTGGCATTATTACCTCGGTCATCACAACGCGATCAATCAAAGAGCTGGCATTAGAAAAAGGCTCTGAAGTGCTGGCACTGGTGAAAGCGACCGATGTTGCAATAGCCAAAATTTAATAACAATTGCTTAGTTATCAGCCAGTTGCATGAATTTAACTCAGCTGGCTGATTTGCAAAAAATAAACGAATCAATATGAAAAATAAACCCAATAAAAACACATTGCCAGGCTTTAATTTATCGCTAGGGTATGCAGTGTTTTATTTAAGTCTGATTGTGCTTATTCCACTTTCAGCTGTTTTTTTTAAGGCCTTTACTTTAAGCTGGGCGGATTTTTTGCAGGCCGTCGCCTCACCACGCGTTGTGGCCTCTTACAAACTCACTTTTGGTGCATCCTTGGTAGGTGCGTTTATTAATGTAGTGTTTGGTTTACTCACGGCTTGGGTGCTCACGCGTTATGATTTTTTTGGCAAAAAGATTGTAGATGCTTTTGTCGATTTCCCATTCGCCTTGCCCACGGCTGTTGCTGGTATTGCGCTTTCAGCGATTTATTCTGCAAATGGTTGGATTGGCAGTTTGCTTGAGCCTTTAGGCATTAAGGTTGCCTATACCCCGCTGGGCGTGGTGGTGGCGCTCACCTTTATTGGCTTACCATTTGTGGTGCGCACTGTGCAGCCCGTGCTGGAAGATTTAGGTGCAGAGATAGAAGAAGCAGCGGCTAGTTTGGGATCCGACCGTTGGCAAGTGTTTTATAAGATTATATTACCAGCTATCTGGCCAGCACTCATTACAGGATTTTCTTTGGCGTTTGCACGAGCAGTGGGGGAATATGGTTCGGTAATCTTTATTGCAGGCAATATGCCTATGGTTTCTGAAATCACGCCGCTGATTATTATCACCAAGTTGGAGCAATACGATTATGCAGGTGCAACCGCCGTAGCGGCGGTCATGCTGGTGATTTCATTTATATTGTTATTTGCCATTAATGGTTTTCAATGGTGGTCGAATCGACGCCTTGGCAATGTGAGATAAGGACTAGATTCAATGATAACAACAAACAGTCAGCCTATTTCACAATATGCTAAATACAACAATAGGGTTGCTAGTAATCGTGCTACATCTGAGGCGGTTTGGGTGCGATACAGTTTAATAGGTGTGACCTTATTATTTTTGAGCTTATTTTTATTTATTCCGCTGGCAGCGGTGTTTACTGAAGCCTTTAGAAAAGGTGCTCAAACTTATTTTGCCGCGATTACCGAACCCGATGCACTTTCGGCGATTAAATTAACCTTAATTGCAGCGGGTATCGCAGTGCCGCTAAATCTTGTTTTTGGCGTGGCCGCGGCATGGGCAATCGCAAAGTTTGAGTTTAAGGGCAAGAGTTTTTTAATCACATTAATTGATTTGCCGTTCGCGGTTTCTCCCGTCATTGCTGGTTTAATTTACGTGCTGATGTTTGGCTTACAAGGCTGGTTTGGTGAGTGGCTTTCTGCGCATGATTTAAAAATTGTGTTTGCGATTCCTGGAATTGTCTTGGCCAGCATATTTGTCACTTTCCCGTTTGTGGCGCGTGAGTTGATTCCGCTAATGCAAGCGCAGGGCAAAGAGGAAGAAGAAGCGGCACTGGTGCTTGGTGCATCAGGCTGGCAGATGTTTTGGCGTGTCACTTTGCCCAATATAAAATGGGGGCTGTTGTACGGCGTGATTCTGTGTAATGCACGTGCCATGGGTGAGTTTGGCGCGGTTTCTGTGGTTTCTGGTCACATACGCGGGCTGACCAATACACTGCCCTTGCACGTAGAAATTTTATACAACGAATACAACTATGCAGCAGCATTTGCAGTGGCATCGCTATTGGCGTTGTTGGCATTGCTTACTTTAGCGCTTAAAAGTTATGTGGAATGGCAAGCGGCCAACCATGCGGCAGATACTGAACAGGAAATTACAGAAAATTAAGGAATAAATAATGAGCATTGAAATAAAAAATGTAAAAAAAGGCTTTGGCAACTTTAGCGCACTTAATGATGTATCGCTCAACGTGCCGACAGGCGAGTTAGTGGCTTTATTAGGCCCGTCGGGTTGCGGCAAAACCACCTTATTGCGCATTATCGCGGGATTAGAAACACCAGATTCCGGTAGCATTCATTTTCAAGGTGAAGATGCGGTGGGTAGAGCCGTGCGAGAGCGTCAAGTCGGTTTCGTCTTTCAGCATTACGCATTATTCCGCCACATGACGGTGTTTGAGAATGTGGCCTTTGGTTTGCGCGTGCGACCAAAACACACGCGCCCTAATGAGGCGGAAATTAAACGCCGCGTGCATGAGTTACTGAACCTCGTACAGCTGGATTGGTTAGGCGACCGTTATCCGCCGCAATTATCTGGCGGTCAGCGCCAGCGGATTGCCTTAGCGAGGGCACTTGCAGTTGAGCCTAAAGTTTTATTGCTTGATGAGCCATTTGGCGCGTTGGACGCGCAAGTGCGTAAAGATTTGCGTCGCTGGTTGCGCCGTTTGCATGATGAGTTACACATCACTAGCGTATTTGTGACGCACGATCAAGAAGAGGCGTTAGAGGTTGCTGATAAGATTGTGGTTATGAATCACGGCGTTGTCGAGCAAATTGGCAGTCCGCAAGCCGTGTACGATCACCCAGCATCACCATTTGTATATCAGTTTTTAGGCAATGTAAATTTGTTTCATAGCCGCGTTCATGCGGGGATTGCAAAAATAGGTGAGGTGGAACTTGCGTTAGACGAACATCACCAGACAAACGACAGCCCAGCGGTTGCTTATGTAAGACCACATGACATTGAGGTATTGCGGCATTCGGATGGTAACTCTAGCTTTCAGGCAAAAATCAACTACATACATGCTGTAGGGCCAATTGTACGCTTGGAGCTGGAGCGATCTGATACAAAAGCCTATGTTGAGGTGGAGCTGACGCGTGAGCGTTTTGATTCCTTGAAACTAAATGAAGGTGAAATAGTTTATTTGAAGCCGCATAATTTACGCGTGTTTTTACAGAATTAGAGCGATTGGCAGCCATTTTGCAGAAACGTGGCAAATCTGACGATATAAGCTAGTAAGTATAATTTGATTTGTTTTAGTCAATAATTCATTAAAAATGATGCTCTGCAACCCTCATGGATATTGCCTTGTAGAGCATTAATATTTTAATTTTGTAAACGCTGATTGATTTGTTTAATGCGTTGTTCTACAAAAACGGATAACTCTGGGCTAAGTGTTGCGATGGATTGCGCACGAGTAAAGGCTTCTTGAGATTGTTCTAATTTACCCACTGCTTGCAAAGAAATGCCAAGGCCAATCAGCGAACTTGGAGAGGTGGAGTTAAGCGAGAGGGCGTTTGTGTAGTGATTGATTGCCTCCTCGTGGCGGTTCGCGCGTTGCAACAGGGTAGCTAAAAAGTTTTGGTAATCAGCATCGTTTTTTGCGTAGTTTAATCCTTGTTCCAACGTATTTAGGCTGCCCGAAATATCTCCAGCCTCCACTTGTAAACGCGCGAGCGCCATGCGGAAATCGCTTTGCTCCGGTGCAATTGCCAAACCAGCAGCGAGTGTTGTTCTGGCCTCATCATTTCTTTTGTTATCCAGCAGTAATCCAGCGAGTATTTGCCTTGCTTCATGGTTGCTAGCATTGGCTTCCAGCGCCAAAGTTAGGTTAGCCTGCGCCTCTGCGACTCTGCCTTGTTGCAGGTATGTAAGTGCTTGGCGATAGAAATTTGCCGATTGTTGATCTGGACGGATTTGTTTGCCCATGGGTGTGTTATCTATGCTTGCTTTGTTTGAAGCTTTTTCGATATGTGCTAATACTAGCGGTTTTTCAGGTGCGGCAAGACCGATTATTTCTGTTTGCTCTACAGGCTTGCCTGTTGCACCTGGCGGTGGCAAATTGGCTAAAATGTCATTTTCTTTTTCTTCTTTAACCACCGCTTGAGTGGTGTTTGGTTTAAACCTGAGCTCGGTTTCAAATAATGGCGGCGATGTGTCTGCACTTGCTGTAAGACGCGCAGAAGTTGTATTGTTTATGCTTGCAGATTTAACTTGGCCAACTGACTGTGGGTTTACATTTGCGACACTAGCTATTTTGTCGCTGCGCGATTGAGCCAATATGTTCTGAGTCCACAAATGGGCACTAGCAGCGATTAAAATTATTATGCCACTCATTTTGAAGAGCGGTAATCTGGATTTTAATTGGCTTGCATGTGTCGTGTTTGCGGCGCTCAGGTTAGCAGTAATGCTCATTTCTGCATCAGCCGTGTTGGCACCGCGTTGCTCTAAATCCTTTAGCATTTGATTAATTAAACTCATGATTATCTTCAGATCTAATTATTTAGGGTATACCAATAAGGCACCACCAAAAATGCTGAGGAATACGCTTAAAGAAAAACCATGAACATGCATTTTTCTCCAAAAATATTCTACAGATTTGGTGTCAGAAACCGCAGCGAATACCTCACTAAAACCTACTTCATGTTTGCCTTTACCGTAAGCAGCCAATAGTGCTTTATGGGCGAGAATATTCACTAAACGGGGCGTACCTTTAGATTTTATGTACATGAAATACAAAGCCGCCCTAGTGAATATACGGCCACCTTGATGTCCCGCAACCGCCAGGCGATGATGTATGTAGTATTGCATCTCATCACGCGTTAGATGGTCAAGCTGATATTCGAACGAGATACGTTGTTTTAGTTGGCGAATCGAAGCGTGGTTTAGTTTGTCTTCAAGTTCGGGCTGCCCAAAAATGACTACTTGTAACAATTTACGCTTTTCGGTTTCTAGGTTGCTTAATAAGCGCAGGGCTTCAAGCGTTTCAATCGGCATGGCTTGTACTTCATCCAGACAGACGACAACTTTGATGTTGTTTCGCGCAAAATCCAACAGGCAATTTGTAAGTGCATTTAAAAGTACGTGCTGAGTGATTTCTTTCGGCAATTCAATGCCTAACTCTTGTGCCAGCACTATTAGTAATGATTGTGGCTCTAGGTAGGGGTTAGGCACGTAAGCCACTTTAAAGTTGTCGTTTAAGCAATGCATAAGCTTGCGGCACAATAGCGTTTTGCCGGTACCAACTTCGCCGGTGATTTTAATAAAGCCTTCGCCAGAAAGAATCGCATATAACAGCGTATTCAGACCAACTTGGTAACTAGGCGATGCGAAATAAAAGCTGGTATCAGGCGTGATGCTGAAAGGAAGTTCATTTAAGTCAAAATGATCAAGATACATTTTATTTATTCCTGCCTTCGTCTCTTTAGCGGTCATTAACCGTTTTGGCAATAGTTTCAGGGCGCTGCATGTTTTCAATACGTTGCTGGCTAGATAAAACATCACTGCTCCAACTATCTTGGCCTTGCACTACTGTTGCTTTAAGTAATATAACAAGCTCAGTTTTACTGGTGTTTGAGCCATTTTGACGAAAGGCTGCACCCACGCCTTTTACATCGCCTAAGCCAGGTACTTTAGATTTATTGCTGATGGTGCTTTCTGTCATTAGTCCGCCAATAGCAATTACGCGGCCGTCATGCGTGCGTACAATGCTATCAGTCTCGCTCACATTGCTAGAGGCTAATGGAAGGTTAATTTGACCTGAAGCCCCACCCAAATTGAGTTGCTTATTCACAGTAGAGACTTGACTGATAGAAGGATGCATATGCAAGATGATGTTGTCATCTTTGTCGATTTGCGGCGTTACATCTAGCGCAATACCTGAAAAGAATGGTTGCAGCGTGACTTCAGGAATTGTCGTCGTAGCGCCAGTGGATGCGGTGGTACTGGATGAAACACCAGTCACAAAAAACTCATCCGTACCTACTTTTAAAACTGCTTTCTGATTATTAATTGTTGCAATGCGTGGGCTGGATAACACTTGCACATCACCTTGCGTTTCTAAAAATGATAATAGGGCGGCAAAGTTAGCGCCTTGTAAGGCCACGGCGAATAATGGTCCACCAAGTGCGGTAGTTGCAACATTAGCTAAAACTTTACCAGGCGTAACGCCTAAATCTCCACTTGTTAAATTGCCGTTACCGCTATTTGCAAGCTGGGTATTCGCATTTACGCTACCAACAATCCCCGTGTTTGAGCCGCTACGACCAAACACCGACCAATTAACGCCACTTTGTGATTGGTCATTAAGCTGCACATTCAGAATTTTTGCTTCTAAAATGACTTGGCGCTCAATACTTACCTGCATCAAGCGCAAAAATGCTTCTACGTTGCGTACTTCATTAGGCATGGCACGCACCATGATTACACCGGATTGCAAGTTTACAATTACGCGCCGACCATTTTCGTTACCTACAATACCGTTGAGTGAATCAGTTAAATCTTTCCAGAAATCATTATTAGAAGTGGTTTCAATACTGGTGCTAATAAGTGGCTCACGGTTACCCGAGTTGTTGTTGCTTGTCCCCAATGCATTTTGTTGGCTGCCTTGGTTGCTGCCACCGCTGACTGAGCCTGAAGTAACACGAGTATCAGATGAGCCTTTACGCTGACCAATAATATAATTGACTTGAAATACGCGCGTTTGCATGGCCTGTGGTTCAATAAAGATACGTGTGCCTTCTACGCGATACTCATAACCATATAAATCGCGCAATGAATCTAAAGCTTCGAACACCGTAACATCTTTTAAATTGACGGAAATCGTGCCAGTGACATCTTGGCGCACTAGCATGCTGTAGCGCGTACCGCTGACAATGCCCATCAACACTTGGTTTGCAGGTGCATTGTTAATGACTAAGTCAAAGCGCTGCTCGAGTTGCTTAGCTGAAGCTTTTGGCATCGCAATTTTTAAAGGCGGAAGTAATGCATCGTTTACCGCGGCTGGTGTTGGCGCAGTAGGCTTCACTTCGGCCGCTTGTTTTAGTTCATCTTTTATCTTGTTGAGCGTGGCATTGCTTTGTGGCTGCGTGGTAGCACATGCGCTCAATAGCACTGAACAAATTAAAAGATATAGATAAGTGTGTAATTTTTGCATCATGATTTCTCGCTTACTACTATTGGTTTGGATGAATGCTTCACTTTTCTTTTTGCTACAGGCGAAGCTGCAACTGGTGCTATAATTTTTTTCTCAATCGCGTAATCTATCACTAAAGTTTGTGTCGTCATGTCTGGGTTGCGTAGCACTGCTGAATGCTCATTAAGTCGAATCAGTGTGGCCTGTTGATATTTCCCGCCTAGTAATACTTTTTCACCATTAATAATCGCTGCGCGCAATTGAGGACCTATCATGACAGATTGTAGTACAGGGCCAGTCACCACTTCACTACTCACACTTACCTCGCCATAAAGTGATGCTGGTGGCTGAGTTGGGTCTTTTAATGTGTCAGCTTGCGCAGTCAAAATGTTCACAATGCCAAGTAAGGCGACTAGTAATTTTTTTTGAGAAATGTGTAGAAAATTCATTGTTAAATACTCAACATTAAATAGTTAGCCAGGTTTTATCTAAACTTAAGGTATATACCGTCAGTTTTAATTGATTATCTGGGTAGTCTTCCGCATTCAAAGAGGCCTTGCTCCACAGCACATGCCAAGGCATTTTTTCCAACTCGGCGACATAATTGAGTAAATCTAAATAGTGGCCTTCAATGGTAATTTCTACACCATGTTTGAATACAGGTAAGTTTTGAGTGTTAGACGTTATGGTTGTGGGGTCTGCGTCTTTATTATTTGCATCTTCAGATGAGCTATCAAGTAAGCCTTTAGTTGGCAAAGTTTTAAGCTCAATTAATTTTAGTGCGCTATTTTTTTTCAATAAATTGCGCAGCAGTTCAGGCATTTTGTCAGGGTTAATAAGCGTGGTTTGAAGCCCACTTAATCGGGTTTCTAGTTGTTGCAAATGCGATTGCAGCTCGGCAATACGTTGTTTATTTTGTGCATTTGGGTCAATGACAGGGCTTTGCGCGAGTGTGTTAATTTGTTGATTTAATGTTTGAATCTGAGCTTGGTCTGTTGCAAGTTCATTGTTAAGTATTTTTTGGCGCGCCAGCACGGGGCTAAGCAATAGCATATTGATGACGGCATACACCACTAAAAATAGCGC
Organism: Methylotenera sp.; assembly: GCA_031379885.1. Classification (GTDB taxonomy): domain Bacteria; phylum Pseudomonadota; class Gammaproteobacteria; order Burkholderiales; family Methylophilaceae; genus Methylotenera_A. The sequence goes on along the minus strand of JANNFN010000176.1, from coordinate 6,997 downwards.
GCAAGTCACCATCCAGCGCTCACGCTGGTTGAGTGCCTCAAATTTATAGCTGATGGTTTGCAAAGCTTGCATCAAGATTTCTTTTCTTCCTTGGGTTCGCTACTGGTTAAGGATTTTTCTTCCACAGATTGCAATGAGAATTCGATATATTTAGGTGTAATAGTTTTTTCAGTTCCCGCAAGAGGCAGGCTGGAAGCCGCACCAGCATTGGCTTGCAGGGCAGAGATTTTAGATGCTTCAGCTTTAGGTAAATTCATACTTAAAGCAGAAAACAACTTACCTTTTAATGCCGGTTCATTACCTAGGTTAGAAATATATTCTGGCACTAAGTCCGCCTGCAAGGTGCGACCATTGATATTAAGTTTTTCTGTACGGCTATCAAAACTAAAGCTGGTGAGCCATAAGCCATCCAGGCTTTGCTTAGCAAAAGCGCGCATCAGCGCAGCATAACCTTTTTCAGGCGTAGCTGAGCTTTGATTCACAGTTTGCAATATTTGCTGTTGCATAGTTTCTTTTTGCTCCAGTTGCGCAATTTTTTTTATTAGCGCATTGTTCATCTCATGCGGCGTGTGTAACAAAGTTGTTTGTTGCAATTGCGCTTGCGTGGCAGATAATGTTTCTGCCGCTTGACTGCGTTGCAAAGTGAGCAAAGACAACTGCTTTTGGGCATAGCCGTAATATCCCAACATCAACGCCAACAAAAGTCCTAGCGTCATGGCTATATTATTAGGATTTAAGAAATCCTTTTGCTTGATAAGAGCTGGATTTAATAGGTTAATCTGCTGACTCATGCTGATTTCCCTTCACGTAATGCGGCACCTAGCACTGGTAATAGGTTGGCCTGCATAGTTAAATCACCTAATTCAAACTTATCTTCAAATTCAAATACATCGTTTAAATCTAAGCGATCTATTTGAATATTGAGATAGGATTTTAAGTAGTCATAACAATCTTCACGTCCTGCAAATGGCGCCAATACTAGGCAGTTGGTAGTAATGTAAGTAAATTCACGCTCAAAGCTATCCAGCGAGCGTTGAATTTCTAAAGATAAGCGTTCGAATACTTTGGATTTTCGTTCGCTATCTTCGCTTTGCAAATGTGTGGTATCAATATCAATATGTCTGGCATGGTAAAGCTCGCCGCCAGAGGTAAACGTTAACAGGCCGCCAGCATTGTTGATAGAAAGCATGGCAAGGCCACGATTCTCTTGTTCTAAATATGCGGCAATATTACGTTGTGCCAGTTCCGGAATATCAATCACTTCTAAACTTGCACCAGAATCTATAAAGCGTTGAATATAATCACTTAGCAGTTCATTTTTTGCAGCAATGGCATATACATAAGACTGCCGATTTTTATTATTAGGGTCGGCTGGAATATTGATAACCTCAATAGTGGCTTGTTCTATCGGGTAATCAATCATATCCTTGAGTTTCCAGCTCAATGCTTGTATTAGCTCATTAGCAGGCACATTCGGCTTTTCAAGATGCACTAATTTATATTCGCCCTGCGCAAGCAGTAGCGAGCAATGTTGGCGCGCTAAGCCTAAATCTGCAATCAAGTTTTTGGTCGCAGTATTGTTTTTTAGGTTGGTTTGCCAAGTGCCACCAAACACGACCGCTGGCTTATCTTCATGAGATTTTATAGGATGCGGCCTAACCACATGTACAGCGCATGCGATGTCTTCAGAGGTGCATAGCGCAACCCAGCCAGGTTTCTTTTTTTTTGTAAAAAATTGCATATTTTGAGCCTCTATAAAGCCATTAAAAGTTTTCACGCATATAAATAATCGGCGTTTTGAAAATTCCAAAAGTAGCGCGCGATACGGTGTTGCTGCCGAACCAAGGCATACTTGCAGAAGTTGCCGAACTTGCCGTAGATGAGTTGCAGGTGTTGCCGCTGGCACTGTTTAGATTAAGTGTTAAATCGACGCTGCCATTGTTTCCCACACCAGGTTTTGTCAGCCGTAAATATTTGGAGACACCATTAACAAATGTCCCAGAGCCGCTTGAATAGCCTGTTTGTGTTTCGCAGGCAGAAAGATTGTTTTTATAGGGACCCATGGCGACGCTAGAGGCCGGCACCGTAGTGCAGTTATCCTGCTGGTTCCTAATGTACGATGTACCGTTCCAGTATTGCGCCTCAAGAGGTATGGATAATGGCAATAATTCGGAGCCGTAAGCGTTTTGTAGTTTTAGCCGGCCACTGCGAATGTTCGCTGTTCCCTCTGTGGCTGATGACGCAACATTATCGGTATCTAACGCATGCAATTTGATTGTCGCGGGTGCAGTTTTTGCGCTAGTGAAGCTAAAGGCGGATGTAGCATTCGCGATGCCTGCTGTAAAAGCACTAGCTGCAAGTGAAGCAGGCGTAAGACTGCCAGCCACTGCGTTGGCATCTGAAAGCGTTACTGTTTTTGCGAAGTTGCTCGAGCCATCGTAATTTTGTGTGGCTGTACCACTTAGATTGCGCGCGGTTATCGTTGCATTGAATGGCTGAGCAGAATAGGTGAAGCCACCAGTGGTGCAACCTTGTGTAACTAGTGTATCAAAATGATCCGGCGTAAATCGACCAAAATAATTGGTAGTAGCTGAATTGCCAAAACTGCACCCATACTTACTGCCGCTAGCTGCATAGCCACTAGCGCAATCGCCTAAGGCAGAATCTACTGCGGTAAATGTGTCGTCATAAACACCGTTGGCAGCAAATCTGAAATAACCTACTTCGCTATAACTAAAGGCCGCGCCAGTCGCAGTGCCAGAGCTTGCAGTGTTGAAGCTACCTGTAAGTGTGCCAATTTGCACCGCGCCGCTATGTGCTGAAAGCTTGGTATTGTCTATGCTAGGGGTGCCGTTGTAGCCAGTCAATCCGGTAGCTGCGGTCAGGCTGAAATTGCTCCCGGCTTTCACTATCGGTGTTGCTGTTGTACTTGCTCCAGCATTATCTGCATTGGCTGTAGAGCTTACCGTGAAACTGGTAGGTCGCACTGCAAAATTATCTGAAGAACAACCATAAACCACAGGACTTAGATTATTATCTCTGACGCGGCAACGTAATTTGCGGTAAGCATTTGCGATACTAAAATTGGCAGCAAGAGTTTTACGGCCAGAGTCGCCAGCGGCAAAAGTAATGGCTTGGCTGGCTATTGGCGAAGCATATGCGCTGCAAGCAGGTTGAGGGCTTGTACTATCGTCAAATATTTCAACCGTGACATTTGATGCTGCAGTGTACGTAGTTGAAACTGCACCGCTGGCCTGCAACGCTGCTACATCAAACGTAAAGCCTGTTCCTGCTAGCTTGGTATAAAGTGGATTGCGTGCTGAGGGTGTGCTGGTCAGGTTGTTATAAGCCACTCCAGTTTCTAAACACTCAAAATCTTTAATACACGGATTATTGCTAATTACATATGTGCAACTTGCTGTGCTTGCGCTTGTGTTCCAGCATTTTGTGCCGTTTAAAGGTAACGTGCTTAATCCTGTTGCGCTAAGTGTGTAAGTTCCCCCTGGTGATGATCCTAACATTGAAACTGTAGCTGTTGATGCACTACTGCCCAATGTAAATGTTGAAGGTGTTTCTGTAATTGCAGGAGAGGCAGGTGTGTTAGTGAGACTTCCAGTCAATGTGCCAGTGTTGACGATATTTGCAGCAGGGCATGGCACTGTTGAAGATGTGCAGGCTAATACCGTAAAGTCAGTTGCGCATAAATTAGCAGTACCTGGATGTCTGATTTCTAAGTGGTCATAGGGTGGTACAAGGAATGAACCCACCACAAAATCATAGCTAAATGTGTAGGTTCCAGGTGCCGTAAAATTATATTGAATACCAATGCCGGTATCCTGATAAGTGGTAGCGATATTGTTACTCATGTTGGCACTCTGTAATATTGAACAGTTTGTTGTTCCATTCACCCAAAAACTACTCCAGCTAGAAGCGCAATAGTTTGAGAAAGTGAGCCCGCTACGCTCTCGAAAAGATTCCACTACCGAAACACCTGTTGGGATGCTAGTGCTTGAAGGGCAGGTGGTTCCAGACGCGGGTGGATAAGTACCAACTACCTGTTTGCCATTAGTGTCAATATAACGTACGCCACAACCGTTATCACTGCCACCTAAAAAGGTGTCAAATGCATGGTAGTACCTAACTGGATTTGCAGCGCTTATCGCATAAGTGGCAGGTATAACCAAAGTCACTTCAGCGGTTATAAAGTCGAATGGAGTTGTATATTTCCAGTTTACTGTGACCTGTGGGCCAGATGAAATGCCAAAATTACTAGTAGCATTTTGCTCTACGCCAATCGAAGATGGATTTGCTGGAGAAGTTGCCGTAATAGAGCGAGTACTATACATGCCGCCTGTCGGTGTAAATGTGGCAACGTTATGGTCTGGTCCATAAACAAGGCCATTTGCTCTTAAGAAAATGCCGTTATCAATGTTTGTGCTAGGTGGGAGTGTGGTGGGTTCGTATACCTGACCCGTGTTATTCAAGCGCTTAACTTGTATTTGTGTCGAGTCATCAATATAGAAGTGCAAGCCGTTTGTACTGGTTGTACCGCCAGTACTATTGAATTCAACAACTGTGGCATAGGAAGCACTCGTGCCACATAATAAAAGTATTAGTGTCAAAGAGGCTGCCCTGACTAAAGCCATAGATAAAAACGCCTTTAGCATGACTTGCAAGGCCTTGCTATCAAAGCATTCATTTGTAACCAGTCAACAATCAAGCCAAACCCCTAAACTATTTATGGTAGATTGGCTTATTATGCAACGCTGACTTACAGGTTAAACTGCTAATTAAGAACGGATTTTAGGCCTTATTCAACTGCATTGATAGTTGGGGGTTGCGTCGGTGCCTAAACACTTGCTGAGAGTGACTTGTATCTGACGTTCAATATAGCCGGTTGTCCCTGTAGTGCCATAACTTGCGGTAGCTGTTATGTCGTAAATGGCGATAGTGTGGTCTGTTCCCTGCTCAAAATAATCGGCAGATCTAGTACAAGAAACAGCCACTGAGAAGTTGTCAACGCTGATATTGCTTGGGCTGGCGGGGCAGTTTGCCAAAGCCGTTGTACCAGGCGACAATACTTGATAAGCAGCCCACTCAACGCCTGCGCGTGCGGCTTGGTAAGCTCTAGCACCTTGCACATCTTGTGTAGTAGTGGCCTGTTGAATGCTCGTAATATTGAGCGCATAAGCACCCAGTGCCGCTAAAATCACCAGTATAAATATTGCAGCTGGTAACAAAAAACCTTGTTGATAGCGACTAATCATGGCGAGTTCACCACATTGACCTGATGCATCAATTTCACGTTGGCAGCATCTTGATAGAAACCAAGATAAATTGTCACCACACCTGTTCTTTGCAGCACGCCAGCTGCATAATTAATTTGGCAAAAATTTAAGTTTGTTGCTAATTTGCGTGCAGTAGCAAGGCCATTAAGCGCGGCCACACTGACAGGTTGTGCGGATTGAATGGCATAACCGCTATATTGCAAAAGCACGCCATTAGTCATGTCGCACGCATATGTGACGGGCGTGGATACTACATAAAATCGGCTAGAGGGTGACGCCTGTGGGAACGTTCCGCCACTGAAACTCAAGGTACTTAGTGTGCCTGAGGTAAGCAGTGCGCGGCTGTTAGTGCCTTCATACACATCCGAACCTGCAATACCCAAATTGTATATTACCAGCTTGTCGCTAGCGGCTATCGTAACGCTTGAACCTAGCACATCAAAAGTATCTGCTGACAGTGAAAAATCTAGTGGATTATCACTGACAGAAGATCCAACCTCAGCGCGATATCTACCTGCTGTTTTAACGGGCATAAATTCGATAAAACTATCAGCACCATTGGTGGTAGTGCGAATGCTATTTGGTAAGGCATTGCGAATATCACGTGCCATACGACGCAATGCAGTATCGGCACGGTCAGTAAGATTGGCGCGATTTTCACCATCAATAAATGATTGCGCTGGGTTGCGAATGAGTTGGGTTGCGCCTGCCGCAAGAATGCCCACAATGGTAATCACGATCACCAATTCGACCAAAGTAAAGCCTGAAGCTTTTATATTAGATATTGGGCGCATATCGAACTCGATAACCTGTCAACGTCACATCCGTATTTGCTGGGCCAGTCACGCGTACGCTAATTTTTAACACAGCGTCTAATGCCAGACTGGCAAATGGCGCAACAGCGCCCGCCCGTGTTACGGTGACAGTCACAGCGTAACCAGTTAACCCAGAAAGCGAGGTGGTATCGCCCGGGCTGCAAATGCCAGTGCAGCCGCCACCAGGCATGGTAAATCCAGCATAATCAGCTACGTTGTCTAATGGATCGGTACTGCTGTAACGGCTTTCTGTATTTGGGAAAGGCCCAGTCATTGCGCTAGTCGAAGTTGGCGTAGAGTCTTGTGCAGTGCTGGCGCAAGTTGCTGCAGAAGTTGCGGTGGATACATTCGCATCATCGGGGTCGCACCAAGTGAATGGTTGTTGTTCAATTTCCATTAATAGCGACTCCGCAATAGAAAGCGCCTGCTTGCGTATAAGCGGGTCTGCGCTGCCGCGATTGGTAATATCCAGCACTTTTAGCACACCCAGTAAAGCTACGCTGACAATGACGATGAACACTACTAGTTCAACCAGAGTGACTCCTTTTTGCCTGTTTTTAGCGTACATAACCAGTTTCCGCTTCAACAGTAATGGTGCGGGTGGATTCAATGGGAACAACTGCATTTTGGATGGTAAAAGTCGCTGTTGCATTTGGTACCGGCCTACCTAGCCCGTCAAAACCAATCGGGGTGGTGGATGCTGTGATGGTCACGTTGTTAGAAAGTGTTTTGGAATACGCTATTTGCGTCGCGGGGTCGATCACTGCGCTACTACAATTGCTGGTATAGCCTAAACAAACCGTTCGCGTGCTGGTGTTGATTGCGGCATATACGTTTCTGCGTTGTGCAATGGCAGTTTTTTGCGCATAGCGCAAAGCGGAAGTTAATGTGCCG
>JANNFN010000161.1:0-4957 GCA_031379885.1 Methylotenera sp. | reverse complement strand
GCCATTTGCGGTGTGCAGACTGCGCAGCGTATTAGCCGGCTGCCTTACCCTAAGCTATTAGAAAAGGCACCTATATTGTTTCTTGAAAGTGAACCTACTTGGGGTGGACGATTATCCAGTGACGAACTTAAAAGTTTGCAGCTAACGCGAGGGGCGACGATTGAAGATAGCCGAATTTTGCTAGAAGCTGTCATACATGAACTAGGCATTGGTTTCGTATCAAACGCACTTGCAAATCAAGCAGTTAAAGACGGAAAAGTGAAAGTATTAACGCAAATACCGACAAAATCCTTACCGAGGTTATGGCTCATGCGCTCACGCTTAGCACCGCGCACACCAGTGGCAAATGAGGTTTTTAATTGGCTATTAAATAAAGTTGATCGTGTTGCCTAGGTACTGCCTAGCAAATTATTTTGCTTGCCAAATGACATAGACTTTTTTAACAGGTTCTAATGTTTCTCAAGTACCTTTAAAGCCAGCGGGTAGGGCAAATGTGCTGCCCACGCCAAACTCTTTAGCATTGCCATTTAAATCAGTTAAACGCACACGACCCTCTAATATAACGCAGACCTCTTCCTCAGTGTAATTCACTGTTTTTGCGCCTACACTGCTTTGCCAAATACCTGCAAAAAACTGCTCGGTGGGGTCAGTGTAATGATTGTGTGTTTTCATGGTGATTTTGGTGTTGGCATCGCTAGCAACGCCAGCCACTACACGCTCTTGCGGCACAATATCTACTTCCTCGGCAGCTTGGTTTGTTGCGAAATCAATGACATCATTTATAGTTTTAGCCATTACATAATTCCTTTAAACATTCTTTAAATACATCGATTAATTTTTTAATATCTTGCTCGGTTGTTGCTGGACAAATGAGCATCATGTTATGAAACGGTGTGAGTAAAACACCGCGATTCAGCAAATATAAGTGTATGGCAGATTCTATAGTGTCATTCTGCGCAGCACGTGCTCCAGCGGCATTTTTAGGTGGTTTTTCGCAAAATTGCAATTCTAATCGCGCGCCCATGCGGCTGATGTTCCATGGCAAATTGTGCAATTTGATTACATCAGTAAGTTGCTGCGATAGAAGCTCTGCCAATGCTAGCATGTGCTGGTAAGCCTCATCAGTGGCGGTATCGCGCAAGGTTGCGTTTATCGCTGTTAGAGTCATCATGTTGCCTGATAAAGTCGTGCCAATACCAGAGTGCCCAGATGGCGCGCTGTCTTTTGCTGTTTTCATGCGCGCGGCCATCTCGCTACTAAAACCGTAAGCCGCAGCAGGTAATCCGCCTGCGATGGGTTTGCCGACGACTAAAAAGTCTGGCACGACTTTATTGGCTTTCGCCCAACCGCCGCGGGCGGTAGAAATGGTGTGAGTCTCATCTAGCGTGAGTAGAGTGCCATATTTTGTGGTGAGGGCACGTAAAGCTTGAATAAAGCCAGATTCAGGTAAAACCATACCGCAATTGGTGAGCGCGGGTTCTGTCAGCAACACCGCCACATCACCTTTGGCTAATTCGCGTTCAACCGCAGCTAAGTCATTAAATGGTACGGCGATTGTATGCAGACCTAAATCGTAAACTTGACCTAGTAAACTAGCACGATTAACTGTTTTTCCGTTAATGATGTCAATTTCAGTGTCGTCACTCAATGCCATGTCTACCATGGCATCATCCAAGGTCCCATGATAACAACCATCAAACACCAACAATTTGCTGCGGCCAGCGACCGCACGCGCCCAGCGCAATACAAAACGGTTAGCATCGGTCGCAGTAGTTGCAAGTTGCCAATAATCTAATCCAAAAAAATCACTTAAAGCTTCGCCTACAGCTGGTGCCAGTGTAGAAGGTAACATGGCGGTGTAACCAAGGCTGGCTTGTTTTGAAATGGCTGCTGCGACGGCTGGCGGACTATGCCCAAACATTGCGCCCGTGTCACCCAAGCAAAAATCAGTGTAATCAATCCCATCCGCACAAGTAAAGTGGCAACCGCTGGCTTGGTTAATAAACAATGGGGTAGGCGTGCCCCAGTCATTCATCCAATGCATGGGCACGCCGTATAGAAAGTGCTGGTGAGCAGACTTGGACAGAGTAATTGATTTTGCATGTAGCTGCAAATAATGTTCACGCTCAGCTTTTATTTGTTTTTGCGCATTCAGGACTAAATTCTGCATTTAATTTTTTACCTACAAATGGTTCTATCATTATTTAATAAATGGCACTACTTTTAAGACCAACATAGAATTAGTATTCTACCTATAATGTTATTTTAAAACATCGCTTTTTTAGAAGCTTTAATCAATATGCTCGCAAATGATTTAAAACTCACACAAAACTCTTATTACGCTGCCAGTGCGAATGAAGTGCCTGTGTATCCAACGCTTGATGGCGATATGACTGCTGACGTATGTGTCGTGGGTGGTGGTTTTGCGGGTTTGTCGAGTGCGATTGAGCTCGCTGACCGTGGTTACAAAGTGGTGGTGTTAGAAGCCAACCACATTGGGTTTGGCGCAAGTGGCCGTAACGGCGGCCAGTTGATTGCTGGTCTGGCGTGCGAGCAATCAGTGATAGAAAATTCCTTAGGGTTTGAAGCCGCAAAACAAGTGTGGGGCATGACGCTCGAAGCCTTGGATTTAGTGCGCGAGCGTGTAAAGCGCTTTGATATTAAATGTGATTTAACCAATGGTTTTTTAGGCGTTTCGGTAGGCGAAAAAAAAGGTAAAAGTCTGCGTAAGTGGTTTGATAGTATGGCATCAAAATATAATTATGATAGTGATGCGACATGGATAGAGCCCGCACATATTCGTCAATGGATCGATAGCCCGCGTTATTTTAATGGTTACTACGACAAACGCTCTGGTCATTTGCACCCACTCAATTACGGCTTGGGTTTGGCGCGCGGTGCGGCAAGTCTGGGCGTGCAGATATTTCAACACTCTGCTGTGACGCAGATGCAACAAGGTGATAGAGTTACGTTGACTACAGACAAAGGCAGTGTAAAAGCTAAATTTGTGGTGCTGGCGGGTAATATGTATTTGCCTGAAGTTTCACCAAACTTGGCACCAAACTTGGCTAAGCGCATTATGCCAGTGGGCACTTATATCATTGGCACCGAACCAATCGAAGCTAACTTAGCGGCCAAATTAATGCCCAAAAACGCTGCGGTATGCGACACCAATTTTGTACTCGATTATTTTAGATTATCTCGTGACAAGCGCATGATATTTGGTGGGCGTGTCAGTTATAGCGCCATGACGCCACCCAATTTAACCCAGAAAATGCAAGCGCGCATGGCCGAGGCCTTTCCACAATTAGCCAATACAAAAGTGGAATACACATGGGGAGGCTTTGTGGATATTAGCATGAACCGTGCGCCGGATTTTGGCCGTGTTGCGCCAAATGTGTATTATTTACAAGGGTTTTCAGGCCATGGTGTCGCGCTGACGGGCTTGGCTGGCAAGCTGGTGGCAGAAGCAATTTCTGGTCAAGCCGAGCGTCTAGATTTGATTTCTAAGATTAAACATCACGATTTTCCAGGCGGAAAATTGCTCCGCACGCCAGCCTTAGTGTTGGGTATGGCTTGGTTTCAAATGCGCGAAAAATTTAGCTAACTTTTTTATCTGTGTTGGCTAAAGCTTTGTTCTAACGTTAATATCCAATCAAACAATAATTTTGTAATTTTTTGTTGCATCAAAATTAAGGGGAAGCTTATTTCAGTCTTAAAAAAATTTATTGAGGATCACCAAATTCATGAAGTGGAATGCATTATTCCCGATATGACAGGCATTGCCCGTGGCAAAATTTTACCTAAAGATTTGTTTTTAGAAGCTGGCGAAATGCGCCTGCCTAAAAGCGTGTTGCTCAATACGGTAAGTGGCGATCAGCCAGATAACACACCCTTTGTAGGCGCTACTGATCCAGATATGCTTTGCATCCCCGATGCAACTACCATACGCCTTGTGCCATGGGCGGTAGAGCAGGTTGCTGTGGTGATTCACGATTGTATTAATTTTGATGGCAGTTCGGTAGATTTGTCACCGCGTGCGGTGTTGCGAAAGGTGTTGGCGCTTTATTCTGAAAAAGGCTGGAAGCCAGTTTTGGCGCCAGAAATGGAGTTTTACCTAGTTGCACGCAATAGCAATCCACACGAACCTTTGCAGCCGCCAATAGGGCGCTCTGGCAAAGCAGAATCTGGTCGTCAGTCATATTCGATTGATGCGGTAAACGATTTTGACCCGTTTTTTCAAGACATTTCAAATTTTTGCAAACTCCATCAGCTTCAAGTAGAAACCTTAATTCACGAAGCTGGCGCAGGGCAAATGGAAATTAATTTTATGCATGGCGATGCGCTGGAGCTGGCAGACCAGGTATTTTTGTTTAAGCGCGCCGTTCGTGAAACCGCATTAAAGCATGGCATTTCGGCCACTTTTATGGCAAAGCCCATGGAGAATGAGCCTGGTAGTGCTATGCATATTCATCAAAGTGTTGTCGATATCCACACTGGTAATAATATTTTTTCGAATGAGGATGGCAGCGCTAATTCACTATTTTTTCAATATATTGCAGGTTTGCAAAAATACATTCCACTTGCGATGCCAATTTTCGCGCCGTATGTAAATTCTTATCGCCGATTGACACGCTATATGTCTGCACCTATCAATGTGCGCTGGGGCTATGATAATCGGACTTGTGGGATTCGCGTTCCCAACTCAAGCGCAACTGCACGGCGCGTGGAAAATCGAGTGCCTGGCGTTGATGTTAACCCTTACTTAGCCTTTGCTGCTACGCTTGCGTGTGGTTATTTGGGCATTGTGGAAAAATTAAAACCTTCAGCGCCTTTAACTGAAAGCGCTTGGGAATCTGAAGTGGAGTTGCCACAAAATTTAGAGGACGCTATTGCGCGTATGCAAAACTGTGAGGCCTTGGGCAAAGTATTAGGGGAGAACTTTGTGCGTGCTTTT
>JANNFN010000103.1:0-2609 GCA_031379885.1 Methylotenera sp. | reverse complement strand
CTACCATCGCTGGTTTTTTTTGTGGCCACACGCAAGTCATCAAACTCAAACACGCTTAACTTTTGCAAACCAAGCTCAGTTTCTAAGGTAAATACGGGCACCGTTTTGCGGACTTTTTCTTTTTTATCTTTGCTGGGCTTATCAGAAACTCGGTAAGATTTTTCGCTACTCTCAAATGGAATTTGCTGATTGAGTAGAAACATTTCCACCTCTTTGGCACTATCGGCAAATAAATGAATATTAGTTTGTGCGAATTTTCCAGCCGTGCCATCTAAAACAGAACCAGTTAAATGTGGATTAAAGCGCTGGAAAAGTTGCATGGTGATGAGCGCAGTTTTGCGTAATTTAGCCAGCTCAAGTGGTTGCTCATCAGCGTTATAAATTTCGTGGTAAAGGCGAATTTCTTCTTCAATTTCGGCGTTGGTAGGTAAAACACTACTTTCACTCACACCTAACTGTCGTCCCGCTTTTTTTTTGGCATAAGCGTAATCATTCACACCTTCTTCCGCCATCATACGGGCTGCTTGCTGAGCAATCATTTGTCGAAGATGATCTAAATTTTCGCGTGCCATGATAACAGCAATGAATTAAAAAATTAAAAACCCGAAGGATTCAGAATGCGCGTAGCAGAGTCAGTGTTATTAGCATCATCATTGCCAGAGTCTGGCCGAGGCTGATGCTCAATAGAGTGATTTGCTGGTCTATCATTTTGCTGTTGTACCGCCGGTGGCTGTAGCGGGTTATCAATCATACTGTCTGGAAACGCAGCCTCAGGGAAATCGGCTGCGGTGGGCTCTTCCAGCGGCGGTAAATAGGTTTCTACCTCTGGTGGAGGACTTTCATTGTAAAAATATTCATATATACCCTCCTCATCTTCACCAATCATGATGCCTAAGAGCGGATCAATCTTGAGTTGCATCACACCATCAGGCACGATGGGAGGAACATCAGGCACACCCTTTAGAGCGGTAGCCATATAGCGGATCCAAATCGGCAAAGCAGCTGTGCCGCCAGTTTCAAGCTTGCCTAGCGTGCGAGGCTGATCAAAACCTATCCAAGCTACGGCGACTTGTTTGGGGTTGTAACCAGCAAACCAAGCATCAATTAGATTATTGGTAGTGCCAGTTTTCCCAGCTAAATCGTTGCGACCGAGCACTTTGGCCTTGGTCGCAGTGCCACGTTGTACGACATCATGCATCATGGAGGTCATAAGAAAAGCATTCCGCCCATCAATCACGCGAGGCGCGTCTCTTCTAGCCTGAGGATAGTGCATTTCCTCAATTACCTTACCATTACTATCGGTGATTTTATTGATGAGATGAGGCGTGACACGATAACCGCCATTGGCAAATACGGCATATCCAGTTGCCATTGCCCAAGGCGTTGTCTGCCCCGCGCCTAGTGCCATGGTCAAATAAGCGGGATGATCTTTACGTGAAAAGCCAAATTTGGTGATGTAATCTTGCGCATAGCGAGCGCCAATACTTTTAAGCACACGTATTGATACCATGTTTTTAGACTTTGTCAGTGCGGTGCGCAAGCGTATCGGCCCCTCGTAGCGACCATCAAAGTTTTTTGGCTCCCACATTTTATCGCTACCAACTTCACCTGCAGACATTGAGATTGGCTCATCTTCAACAATAGTGGCGGGTGTAAAACCTTTTTCTAATGCGGCTGAATATACGAAGGGTTTAAAGCTAGAACCAGGCTGGCGCCAAGCTTGCGTTACATGATTAAATTTATTTTTTTTGTAATCAAAACCGCCTACCAAAGCAGTAATGGCGCCATCGTCAGGGTTAAGCGCAACTAGCGCAGATTCAACTTGGGGTAATTGTACGATGTGCCAAATATTTTGACTTTTAATGACGCGTACCACTGAGCCCGGTTTTATTTTATGATTTTTTGGATCTTTATCAGCCAGATTTTTTTGCAGCAAACTTAGGCCAATCCCGGTGATATCAAGCTTTTCGCCTGATTTAGTAAACACATTAACTAGCTTAGGCGAAACACTCGTCACAATGGCAGGTACAAATTCACGGTATTCCTCAATATCATTTAACGCGATTTGTAGACCTTCTTCAAGATTAGTCGATTTTAGTTGGCTTAGATCAATGTTTTTCTCAGGTTTTTGATAACCTTGGCGGCGCTGATACTCTAAAATACCTTGTAGAACTGCGTTGTTGGCAGCTTCTTGGTTGGCTTTATAAATCGTGGTGTATACCTTTAAACCACTACTATAAATACCTTCTTGATAATGTAGAAACAACATTTGGCGCACTATTTCAGCCACATAGTCTGCATCCAAGTCACGTGATAATTTAGAAGATTTGAACTTAAGTGGCTGCTTAATGGCTTCGTTAAACTTAGACTCATCAATAAAGCCATAACGTTTCATGTCGCGCAAAACTTCGTGCTGCCTTTCTATGGCGCGAGTTGGGTTGATGTAAGGGTTGTACCCAGTAGGTGCCTTGGGTAAGCCTGCTAGTAGCGCTGATTCAGCCAGTGTGAGTCTGCCTAGAGCTTTGCCATAATAAACTTGCGAGGCTGCTGCAAAGCCATATGAGCGTTGGCCCAAATATATTTGGTTAAGATATAGCTCGAGAATTTGA
>JANNFN010000074.1:0-5736 GCA_031379885.1 Methylotenera sp. | reverse complement strand
TGAGCGCATGAATTTTCATGTTTTTGCTAAGTGAATGACTAAAAACCAATTTTTTCTATTTTTCGCTGGCACAGTTCCTGCTAAAATACTGTGCTAATGTTTTGTGTTAATAATTTTTATTAAATTGATTTGTCTATTATCGTCTAGGAGATTTTGATGTCAGTGGCTAAAGTAATGAAAATGGTAAAAGATAACGATATCAAGTTTGTTGATTTTCGTTTTACAGATACCCGTGGTAAAGAACAGCACGTAACCGTACCTGTTTCTGCATTCAACGAAGATAAATTTACTGAAGGTCACGCTTTCGATGGCTCTTCAATCGCTGGCTGGAAAGGTATTCAAGCATCTGACATGCAATTGATGCCAGACCCAACTACCGCGAATATCGACCCATTTATGGACGAACCAACACTGATTTTAACTTGTGATGTGGTTGACCCAACCGATGGCAAAGGTTATGACCGCGACCCACGTAGTCTTGCAAAACGTGCAGAAGCATACTTAAAAGCAAGCGGCTTGGGCGATACAGCTTACTTTGGTCCAGAACCAGAGTTCTTCATTTTTGATTCAATCAACTGGTCAGTTGATATGAGCGGCAGCTCAGTTAAAATCAACTCCGAAGAAGCGGCTTGGGCATCATCTGAAAAATTTGAAGGCGGCAATACAGGTCACCGCCCAGGTATCAAGGGCGGTTATTTCCCAGTACCACCAGTCGATTCATTACAAGACGTTCGTTCTGCTATGTGTATGACGCTAGAAGAAATGGGCGTGCCAGTTGAGGTACATCACCATGAAGTAGCAACTGCTGGCCAATGTGAAATTGGTACTAAATTTGCAACGTTGACACAACGTGCTGACTGGACGCAAATTCTTAAATACGTCGTATTGAACACTGCGCACGCTTACGGCAAAACAGCGACCTTTATGCCTAAGCCAATGTTTGGCGATAACGGTTCTGGTATGCATGTGCACCAATCTGTTTGGAAAGATGGCAAAAACCTATTTGCAGGTAACGGCTACGCTGGTTTAAGCGATTTCGCTTTATACTACATAGGCGGCATAATCAAACACGCACGCGCTTTGAATGCGATTACTAACCCAGGTACAAACTCATACAAGCGTTTAGTACCACATTATGAAGCACCAGTAAAATTGGCTTATTCTGCTAAAAATCGTTCTGCTGCTATTCGTATTCCTTTTGTACATGGTGAGAAAGCACGCCGTGTAGAAGCGCGCTTCCCGGATCCTATCGCTAACCCATACTTGGCATTCTCTGCCTTGTTAATGGCGGGCTTAGATGGCGTACAAAACAAGATTCACCCAGGTGAGCCAGCTACTAAAGACTTGTACCATCTTCCACCAGAAGAAGATGCGCTTATACCAACTGTATGTTCGTCATTAGAGCAAGCGCTTGAGTATTTAGACAAAGACCGCGAGTTCTTAACTAAAGGTGGCGTATTTACTGATGACTGGATTGATGCTTACATCGGACTGAAGATGGAAGAAGTTACAAAAATCCGTCAAACACCGCACCCAGTTGAATTTAGCATGTACTACAGCTGTTAAATCAGCCTGTTTTTTAGAATAGCGCACCAAAATGGGGCAGCTTAGGCTGCCCTTTTTTATTTTGCTCAGTACATTTTACAGTTGCAAAATTAGCACTTATTCCATTTCTAATGATTGTAGTCAACCATAATAGCTAATACTTCGTTGCTAACTATAACAGTCTCATCTAAACTATTGGTATGAATAAACAATTTACTTTTTTAAGCCTTTTATTAACAGCCTTAATACTGCCGTCCTTGGCGTATGCCGAAATCTATAAAATGGTGGATGCAGAAGGGCGCGTGACCTATTCTAACGTCAAAATAAAAGGTGCTAAAAAACTTCAATTAGAACCAGCAGATACTAACTTTGGCAATGAGCCTGCAGGTGAGAAAAAACGTACCCCATCGACGCGAACAGCAACGCCAGCAAGCTTCCCCAAGGTAGATTCTGGCACGCAAAACCAGCGCGATGGCAAGCGTAAAGAGATTTTGCAATCTGAATTAGATGCTGAGAAAGCCGCGCTTGAAGAAGCTAAAAAAGCTTATGCTGAAGGTGAATCAAATCCTGAGGTTTCTCAGATAGCTAGAGAAGTTACAGTTGTTATTGGTCATACTCCAGATGGCAAACCTATCACAAAGACTTCTACTGTCACTGATAAATTCCGTAATGTTGCTAAATTCCAAGAGAAAATGAAGGGTTTGCAAGAGGAAGTTGATGCACATCAACGTAATATAGATTTACTCACTAAAGAGATTAACGCAATTAATTAATCTAAAAAAGCGAGTTTTAAAGCTGGCTTACCTTTTGCTTTAGCTTAAGTACAAGCAATGAATCAATTGCTATACAATGTATGTACTCTTGAACTTAGGCTATGCTACAAAATATTCCTTCAGGTTTTTCTGGTTTAGAGCATCTCGCAACTGCGGTGATATTGCTCAATCAATCGCATCAAGTGGTTTATGCGAATGCTAGTGCTGAAATTTTATTCGCCCTAAGCGCCACACAAATTCATGGTAGTCACATTTCAGAAGTTTTTTTGAATTGTGAAATTTTACAAATCGCCATCGATAATGCAGTTAAAAATAACAGCCCATATCGCGAGCATGAATTCGCACTCACCACCGTGCGTCAACACTCATTTGCGGTCACTTGTACCGTAACGCCTGTAGATATTGGTGATGCTAAGCTATTGCTTGAGTTTCAACAAATGGATCAGCAGCTTCGCATCGCCCGTGAAGAACGTATGCTGATTCAGCAGCAAGCTAATTCTGAATTGCTTAGAAATTTAGCTCATGAAATTCGCAACCCTTTGGGCGGCTTGCGAGGCGCTGCACAATTGCTAGAACACGAGCTGCCAAACCCAAGTTTACGCGAATACACACAAGTAATCATCAAAGAAGCCGATAGACTACAAAGCCTAATGGATAGGCTTTTAGTGCCGCATCGCGTTCCGAAGTATGAATCCACCAATATTCACGAAGTGCTCGAGCGTGTGCGTAGTTTATTGTTGGCTGAATCGCCCAACAATATTAAAGTGCGCCGCGATTACGATACCAGTTTACCTGACTTGATTGGTGACCGTGAAAAACTCATTCAAGCTGTGCTGAATATCGCCCGCAACGCCGTACAAGCCATGCAATCGAATAGCACGGCGAACGCTGAAGTAATTTTAAGGACCCGCGCAGAGCGCCAAGTCACGCTTTCCAAAAAACGCTATCGCGTAGCTATTAAATTGCAAATTATTGATAATGGGCCAGGTATACCTGTGGATATTCGCGATAGAATTTTTTACCCGCTAGTGTCTGGACGCGAGGGTGGTAGCGGCTTGGGACTTGCTTTAGCACAAACATTTATTACACAACACCATGGCATGATTGATTGCGAAAGTCAGCCAGGCAGTACTACATTTACCATATTACTGCCTGTTGAGAGCACGGTAATGAAACATGCAATTATTCAACAATAGCAAGAAAATACTAAGTTAGAGAATATTATGAAACCAATTTGGATTTTAGACGACGATAAATCAATTCGCTGGGTGTTTGAGAAAGCACTAGCGCGTACAGATTTAGAATTTAAGACTTTTTCTTCGGTGGCGGAAGCCTTAAACGCTTTAAACCGCGAACAACCACAGGTGATTGTGAGTGACATCCGCATGCCTAACGGCTCTGGGCTAGATTTCTTGGCTGAAGTGAAACAACGCTACCCAGATATTCCTGTCATTATTATGACCGCATATTCTGATCTTGAAAGTGCTGTCGCGGCATTTCAAGGTGGCGCTTTTGAATATTTAGCTAAACCTTTTGATGTTGACCAAGCCATAGATGTAATTAAGCGCGCAGTAGAAGAAAGCATGCGCCAAGCGGTAGATGACGTCACATTGGAAGAAACTCCAGAAATCATCGGCCAAGCACCTGCCATGCAAGAAGTTTTTCGCGCCATTGGCCGCCTTAGCCGTTCGCACGCTACGGTGCTTATAAACGGCGAATCTGGCAGTGGCAAGGAACTAGTCGCCAGTGCCTTGCATAGACACAGCCCACGCGCTGAAAAACCCTTTATTGCCATCAATACAGCAGCTATTCCTAAAGATTTGTTAGAGTCTGAATTATTTGGTCACGAACGTGGCGCATTTACTGGTGCTGCTGCTGCACGACGTGGGCGTTTTGAGCAAGCCGATAACGGTACGTTATTCCTCGACGAGATTGGCGACATGCCAGCAGATTTACAAACACGGCTTTTACGAGTACTAAGCGATGGTCAATTTTACCGTGTTGGCGGACATCAACCGCTAAAGGTGAATGTGCGCGTGATTGCTGCCACGCATCAAGATTTAGAAGAGCGTGTGAAACTAGGACTTTTTCGCGAAGATTTATTTCACAGGCTTAATGTGATTAGATTAAGATTGCCGCCGCTACGAGAACGTCGTGAAGATATACCTCATCTTGCCAAACACTTTCTCGCACAAAGCGCCGTACAATTGGGAGTTGAGCCAAAACAGCTTTCAGCTGCCGCACTGCGCTATCTAACGGCAGTCAATTGGAGTGGCAATGTGCGCCAGCTAGAAAACGTGTGTCACTGGTTAACCGTCATGGCACCAGGACAAAGTGTTGATGTGGCAGATTTGCCGCCAGAGCTTAAAGAAGATACTTCTAAATCAACTGGTGGAAATTCTTGGCAAGACGCGTTGGCGACTGAAGTGGCAGACGCACTTAACCGTGGCGAGCAAAATGTATTAGAAGCTCGCACCAAAGATTTTGAACGGGTAATGATAGTTAAAGCCCTGCAACACACCGATGGCAGGCGCATAGAAGCTGCAAATCAGCTCGGCATGGGGCGTAATACGCTGACTAGAAAGATTCAAGAATTGGGTATAGATGACTAAATAATTTTATGCCCTGCAAGTCAATAAGCATGCGGCTTGCAGAGCATTAAATTTAAGCATCTTAGAGAATAAAGCTACACTTTAATTGCTTTGACTCTACTAATCGGAAAAACATTTTGTTTTTGCGCGTCAATTTTGTTGATGAAAAACACTTGCGCAAGCCTTGAATCTTTTAGGGCTTTTCCAAAAAACTGATTCGCCGCATGATAGTGCCGCCCTTCATAAATAATAAGCGTGTTGTAGACATTATTCACGCGCACAATCTCATCAAACATTCTGTGGTAATCAGTATTCATGATAATTTCGCCTGCTCTAAACTTCACGTCATTCTCGTTTAAAGCACTCAAATACTTCTTCTCATTGAATGTTTTACTTTTTTTAAATAGTGAAGTACCAGAATTTAATGGCGCATCTGGCGTTAAATATAACACACCAGCAAAAATTGTATCGTGGTCTGTGTGAATTACGCCTTGTTGATACTCTTCTGTAACGCTTTGGAAGTTAGTTGACAATGCCCAACGCATATAATCATGCTCTGTATTGTGAAAAACTGAAATTAATTTTTTGCAAATTTTTTCATGCAGGCTACTATCTAAGTCAAATAAATCCTTGGTTCTGCTACCAGGATACACATATTCTAAATTCGTTCTCTCATGACAGAACGTGTATTTCTGAGCTAGTGCAAATTTCCTAATCGCATCGGGGTTCTCATAAAAATTTTCTATTACTGTAACTGGGTATAAATTCATAGTGTACTTTTCAATAAGAGCCAATTTTATTTATCTAAGATTATAGCAAACGTCATT
>JANNFN010000070.1:0-4581 GCA_031379885.1 Methylotenera sp. | reverse complement strand
TTCGCAAGAGACAGAGTATTTACTGCAACAAGCCAAATCGGCTTATGTAGCATCACTTAAACTTGATAATACGCAATGGGATGTTAAACATAATTTAGATAGGTTGCTGGGCTTGCTGCCAAGCACACCTACGCCAGGCGTGGGTGAAGGCGATAAAGCTGGACTGATTATGGGTAATGTGCCAGTGGGTTTACCTTAATACTAGCCATGAAAAAACTTTTAAATTATTTACGTCATCGCCGCGATATTAGCTTGCTTGTGGCTGCGCTACTGTTTTTGATAATAGCGCTGTTTAATCCAACGGTGCCCATTAAACGTAATATTTACAGCTATTTGCTGGTGGCAGATATTTCGCAAAGCATGAACGTAAAGGATATGAGCATACTTGGCAAGCCAGTAACACGCATGCAATACCAACAGTATTTATTGCACCGCATTATTGGCGAAATGCCTTGTGGTACGCAAGTCAGCATTGGGTTATTTGCGGGTGTTAGCGTGGCTGCACTCTATACCCCTATTGAAGTATGCGAAAACTTTGCCGCTATTGAAGAAACTATTGACCATTTAGATTGGCGTAACGGTTGGTCTGGTAACAGCCGTGTTCGTGAAAGCATGGTCACGATGGCCAGATTGATTCGCAGCTTTCCCGAACCAGCACAAGTGGTTTATTTTAGCGATGGCGAAGAAACACCAAAACTGCATATTTTTAACACTCGCGATTTAACTGGCTTTCAGGGTGGTAAAGATTGGTTGCTAGTAGGCATTGGTAGCGATAAAGGTACAGCTATACCCAAATTAGACGATAAAAATCAACTAATTGGCTACTGGTCAGCAGAAAGTTTTGCTATGCAACCTGGCGTAGCGCAAATCGCGCAAGAGAATATTGGCTCACGTGAAGACACAGTTGCAGGAGAAGTCAGCGATCGTTATTTATCGCGTCTAGATGAGAAATATATGATGTCACTGGCGAAAGAAGTTGACGGAAATTACGTGAATGGCAGCAACTTACAAGCAATATTAACTGCAATGAAAGCACAACCTCCTGCGCGCCGTAGCAAGGCTGCCTTTGAATTAAAATGGTTTTTTGCTGGTCTTGCAGGCTTATTATTTCTAGCGGCTTACTTACCTAAACATCCAGTTAAAGAATCGACAGAAATGTTGAAAGAGTTCACAGCACGCAGACTTTATAAGCGCAAACAAGGTCAATCGGCCAAATCAGCGCCACTCAAATCTTCATGATGCTTAGACCAGCGCAGCCAAACGCGCAATCGTCTTAACTCATCGGCATTCTGTGCGCTTGGTAATAAAATTACTGGCGCGAGTGCCAATTTGAAACCACTGCTTTTAAAATTAAGTATGGTGCAAGCCTCATGGATAAAGGAGTTTGCGGCAAGTATTGGTTGAAATTGCTGACCTCTATTGTTAGTCATTGTAAGCGCACCTTTACTATCCACTTCAACCGTTTTCCATGAGCGAGGCAATATTAACAGCGCATCACGCAAAATAAAAAAAGTGCTCGAAACCAAAATTAGCGCGATAATAACAAGCTTGATGTAAAGCGCTATTGGCAAATTAATTAATATCAAACAACTGACGATTGAAACAGTACCAATCAGCCCCAATAATAGGTTTGAGGGCAAAAGTTTAATGTGAATGGCGTGCACTAATATGGGTCGCATATGGCATTATAATCACAACAAGGCATCTATCAGCATGAAAACAAGCAACAATATACTGTGTAATTTATCACATCTGGGCTTGCTAGAAATTACTGGCGCGGATGCAGTTGCTTTTTTGCAAGGCCAAGTTACCAATGATGTGAAATTGCTTGTAGGCCAAGAAAACATTTCGCACGCCCACTACACCGCGTATTGCAACCCAAAAGGCCGCATACTGGCGCTTTTCCTTGCATTTGCACATTATGATCACTTACATTTACAGTTGAATCGTGAAATGCTAGAACCTATCATGAAACGCCTAAAAATGTACGTGATGCGCAGCAAAGTAGAAATAAAAGATGTTTCAGACAGCATTGTTAAGTTTGGATTAAATGGTCCAGAAGCCGCATCAATGCTAGTGCCTCTCTTTTCAAAAACACCTACACAAGATTATGAACTAGTCAGTTTAGAAAATGGTGTAATCTTAAAACTGCCAAGTTTTAATGACGATGCACGCTTCGAGATTTTTACAGACGCTACTAACGCACCGATTATTTGGGAAGCACTTAAGACGAATTGCCAAGTGGTCGAAAAGCAGCACTGGGACTGGCTGGAGATTCATGCGGGGATTCCTGACGTTGAGCTGAAAACCCAAGAACAGTTTGTGCCGCAAATGCTCAATTTAGATATTCTCAACGCGATTAACTTTAAAAAAGGTTGTTACACGGGGCAAGAAATTGTGGCACGAACACACTATTTAGGTAGCGTGAAACGGCGTACTTATTTAGCAAGCATTCATTCTAACAGCGCTCCACAGCCTGGTGATAAAGTTCTGGATGCAACTCAAAACGAAGTTGGGCAATTCGTTAGAGTCGCCCCCAATTTACAAGACGGATTTGACGTGCTGATAGAAATGCGCATCGATGCGCAACAAACTGGAAACATTGTTTGGAACAACAATCAAATTATGACGAAAAATCTACCTTATTCGCTTGATCATTGAGCATCGCCAGCAGCCTTATTCTGCGAGGCTTCTGGAGCATCTGCTTTTTTATTATCAGTTTCAGGTAATTGATTGGCTGGTTGCGTTGGCAGTGGCTGATCGATTACCTGATAAAAAACCTCATCTTGCTTGATCATGCCCAGCTCGCTACGTGCACGTTCTTCAATCGCCGCATTGCCTTGTTTTAAATCACGCACTTCAGCATTCAGCGTTTCATTACGCTGTTTAAAAGTAGCATTTTTATCTTTTTGCTCAGTTATTTGCTGGTTTACATTCCATACTCGCAACCAACTACCTTTGCCAAGCCACAAAGGATATTGTAGCAAGGCAATTAAAATAACGAATATTAGTGTTAATGCTTTCACTATTTAAAGAGTTGGTAAAACGCACCCATTCCTGCATAACTTGAAGCATCGCCCAACTCTTCTTCAATACGCAATAATTGGTTGTATTTAGCCACGCGCTCACTTCGGCATAAACTGCCGGTTTTAATTTGTAAAGCATTGGTCGCGACTGAAATATCTGCAATGGTAGTATCTTCCGTCTCGCCCGAGCGATGCGAAATAACCGCCGTGTAGCCAGCGCGTTTAGCCGTCTCAATAGTTTGAAAAGTCTCCGTCAGCGTGCCAATTTGATTGACTTTAATTAGCACAGAGTTGGCCACACCGCGTTTGATACCTTCGCGTAATATTTTGGCGTTGGTCACAAATAAATCATCACCCACTAACTGGGTCGCTTTGCCCAAACGTTTGGTAATAATATCCCAACCATCCCAATCGAATTCGGCCATGCCATCTTCAATACTGATGATTGGATATTTATCGCACCAAGTGGCTAAATAATCGGTAAATTGGGCGGATGAAAGTGCTAAACCTTCTGATTCTAAATGATATTTTCCATCTTTATAAAATTCGGTACTGGCACAATCCAAGCCTAAATACACATCTTTACCTGGCTCGTAACCTGCTGCTGAAATGGCTTCTAAAATGAGTTGAATCGCAGCCTCATTCGACGGCAAGTTTGGTGCAAAACCACCTTCATCACCCACAGTGGTAGCCAAACCTTTTTTGTGTAAAGTTTTCTTTAATTGGTGAAAAACTTCCGCACCACAACGTAATGCTTCTCTGAAGCTTGGCAAGCCAGCAGGAATAATCATAAATTCTTGCATGTCCACGCTGTTATCCGCATGCGCACCACCGTTGATAATGTTCATCATCGGTGTTGGCAATTGCATGCTGCCAGAACCGCCTAAATAACGGTACAAGGGCAATCCCGATTCTTCAGCAGCCGCACGTGCGCAGGCCATAGAAACCGCTAAAATCGCATTTGCACCTAAGCGGTCCTTATTTTCTGTGCCATCTAGGTCAATCAATGTCTTATCAATAAAACTTTGCTCTTCAGCATCCAAGCCAATAATGGCTTCTGTGATCTCGGTATTCACGTTTTCTACTGCTTGTAGTACACCCTTACCCAAATAACGGGCAGAATCCCCATCACGAAGCTCCATCGCTTCTTTACTACCCGTAGAGGCACCAGATGGCACTGCTGCACGGCCAATAACACCGCTTTCAAGCAATACATCGGCTTCGATGGTTGGATTGCCGCGTGAGTCCATAATTTCGCGGGCGATAATATCTACAATTGCGCTCATCACTATTCCTTTTTTTCTACAAAGTTTGTTCTGTTACCTGTTTATAAGCTTTGCTCAGCAAAGCCTGCTTTTTTGACTAATTTATCCATATCCACCAACAAATGCAATAAGTCTTCCATTTTGTGTAACGGCCAGGCATTTGGGCCATCTGACAAAGCTTTTGATGGATCTGGGTGCGTTTCCATAAACACGCCTGCAATACCACTAGCCACAGCAGCACGCGCCAACACGGGCACGAACTCTCGCTGACCTCCACTTTTATCGCCTTG
>JANNFN010000067.1:0-7151 GCA_031379885.1 Methylotenera sp. | reverse complement strand
AAGTAAAAAAAGACTAATGCGAAACAATAGAGATTAGCCTGCAAGACAAGAGCCACGACCGTCGTGGCTTTTGTCTATGCCTAACTCAACATTAAAGTAATTGGATAAAAAATGGCTGCAAAAAAAGATTACTACGAAATACTAGGCGTTAATAAAGACGCCACTGAAGAAGAAATTAAAAAATCTTATCGCAAATTAGCGATGAAGCATCACCCTGACCGCAACCCAGACAATCCAAAATCTGAGGAACATTTTAAAGAGGCGAAAGAAGCCTATGAAATGCTTTCTGACGATCAAAAGCGTGCTGCGTACGATCAATACGGCCATGCTGGTGTAGAGCAAGGCGCAGGAGCTGGTGGCTTTGGTGGCGCGGGCTTCGGTGATGCATTTGGTGATATTTTTGGTGATATTTTTGGTGGTGGTCGTTCTGGTGGGCAACGTAATAACGTTTACCGTGGTGCAGATTTACGCTACAACATGGAAATATCGCTAGAAGACGCCGCCAAGGGTACGGAGACCAAAATCCGCATTCCCGTGCAGGCCGCATGCGAAACCTGCAAAGGCTCTGGCGCACGCCCTGGCACACAACCTGTTACCTGTACAACTTGCGGTGGCCACGGCCAAGTACGCATGCAGCAAGGCTTTTTCTCGGTGCAACAAACTTGCCCAAAATGTCATGGTAACGGCAAAATGGTCAAAGACCCCTGCCCCACTTGTAGCGGCGCTGGTCGAGTTAAACAGAACAAAACTTTATCTGTCAAAATCCCCGCTGGGGTGGATGAAGGCGATAGAATTCGCTTAACTGGTGAAGGCGAAGCTGGCGTCAATGGCGGCCCAACGGGCGATTTATATGTGGTGATTCACCTGAAACAACATGAGATGTTCCAACGTGATGGCGGCAATTTACATTGCGAAATGCCAATTAGCTTTAGCACTGCGGCACTGGGTGGCGAGATTGAAGTGCCCACACTGGGCGGCTCTGCCAAAATGAAAATACCTGCGGAGACGCAAACCGGCGGCGTATTCAGGCTAAAAGGCAAAGGCATTAAACCGCTACGCCAATCTGACCACGGCGATTTAATGGTGCATGTGGTAGTAGAAACCCCTGTGAAACTCACCGAGCATCAGAAAAAATTACTGCGCGAATTTGACACCAGTACGCAAGCCGATGCGGGCAAACATAGTCCAAAGAATAAAAGTTGGGTAGATAAAGCGAAAGACTTTTTTGGGTAATTTATAACTAAACTAGGGGGCTAAATCATGGCGCAAAAAATAATTATCACTTCTAATGAACCGATAGTCTGCCCTAAATGCACTCACCATTTCTCCCTTGACCAAGGCATCACTCGTCAGACCATTGAAGGATATGCTAAAGAATTTGATAAGGTTTTTGAAGAACAGAAAAAAGATTTAACGGCTCAACTGGCGGCTGAAGCAGAACGCAAAGCTAAAAGCCAATATTCTGAGAAAATTTCCATACTAAGTGAACAAGTTACCGAGCAAAAAAAAGCTGCGGAAGATGCTAAGGCTTCAATCGCAAAGGTGCAAGCAGATACCAAAGCAAAAGTCCTAGCGGAGTTTGAGCAGGAGAAAAAGAGCTTAGCTGAAGATTTGGCTGACAAAGAAGAAAAAATTAGACAGTTTAGAAACCAGGAGCTGGATTTACTTAAACGGAAAAAAGACCTTGAAGAAGCCCAAGTAAACCTAGAGCTCGAACTTCAACGTAAACTAGATGCTGAACGGCAGAAGCTGGTAGCTGAAGCAGAACGCAAAGCTAAAAGCCAATATTCTGAGCAAATTTCCATACTAAGTGAACAAGTTACCGAGCAAAAAAAAGCTGCGGAAGATGCTAAGGCTTCAATCGCAAAGGTGCAAGCAGATGCCAAAACAAAAGCTATAGCGGAGTTTGAACAGGAGAGAAAAAGCTTAGCTGGGGATTTGGCTGATAAAGAAGAAAAAATTAGACAGTTTAGAGAGCAGGAATTAGATTTACGTAAAAAACAAAAAAACCTAGAAGAAGCACGAGACAATCAAAAGCTAGAATTCCAGCGTCAATTAGACGCCGAGCGACAAAAACTTGGAGAAGAAATTAGTCATAAAGAAGCTACTCGCTTTGCCTTAATTGAGGCTGAATATAAGAAAAAGATTGAAGATGCACAAAAATCCAATGAGGATTTACGACGCAAACTAGAACAGGGTTCTCAACAACTTCAGGGAGAAGTGCTCGAGCTTGAAATGGAGAATATTCTTACAGATGCCTTTCGCCATGACCGTATTGAGGAAGTTAAAAAAGGTGTTCGGGGTGCGGATGTTTTACAAACAGTTTGCACACCTTCTGGACAAGCCTGTGGATGCATAATTTGGGAAGCGAAGCGAGCAGAAAATTGGTCGGAAACATGGTTACAAAAACTAAAAGATGACCAACAAGCTGCAAACGCCAAAATAGCAGTGTTAGTTACCACAGCATTACCAAAAGGTTCAATCGAGCCATTCTTTCAACGTAACGGTGTTTGGGTTGTTAGCTCTCATCTAATTCGACCTGTCGCCGAAGCGCTACGTACTTTATTATTGGAAACTCACCGTGTTGAGTTAATCAACACAGGTAAAGAGGAAAAAATGGAACTTCTTTATACTTACCTTACCAGTGAGAATTTTTCTAGAAAAATTCGTACTGTAGTGGACTCATTTACGGCAATGAAAAGCCAGCTAGATTCTGAAAAAAGAGCAATCCAAACGCAGTGGGCGAACCGTGAAAAGCAAATTAGCCGTGTTACTGAAACGATGGCTAGTTTTGTAGGGGAACTTCAAGCTATCGCACAGGATGGTTTACCTCAATTGAATAATATTAATCAACTGGAACTGCCTAGCGAAGAATTTTAAATAAATATCTCTAGACAGCAGAGATGGAATCTATGCGGGCTTTAAGGCGCATATCTGTTTGGTTGTTGGGAAATTGAGTGGGGAAATCGTGGTCTGTCTTCCTATATTCTTGAGCCACTTAATATAATTACGGAGAAATATAATGATTAGCTTGAAGAACGCCATTATCCATAGGGGTGGAATCACACAGAATTATACTTCGGTTGAAACAAAGTCATGCAGCTTCGGAGTGGGTAATGCCATGCACTTTAACTTTTGCTTGGCATCCAAGGGAGGTGGCACCACGCAAGTGTCTCTCGAAATCGGAATGGGCGATTTACGAGAGATACTTCTAGCGGTAGTCACTGAAAACCCTGAGCAAGTCAGTGTATTGTTGGAGTGCGCCTCGGTAGCCAGCAAAAAAAATCTAGAGTTGCTTGCAAATGGGCGCACTCGTACGAAGGATCAGATAGAGAAACTAGAAGTAGTCAAAGAATTTGTATGGGACAAGTACCTTAAGACACACGGGGGAGAAAACAAAAAGGAATCTGAGGCCAATAATCTTATTAGAGAAGTTATCAGCGCCCTAAATGCTCAGCACTGGACTGTTAGGTGAGAGTGTAATAGGTGTCGGGCTACCCCAGACTTTGTTTTAAAAGACACTGGATTCCCGTCTATACGGGAATGACGAAAAAAAATAAGTGAAAATAAATGCTCTGCAAGCCAATATCCATGCGGCTTGCAGGGCAGGTAATTTTAATTAAATTGATCTAGTTTAAACTATTTTGAATTACTATCCATGCATTTCGAGCATCACCAAGGTCTTTGTGGCTTTTACTGTACATTTTGATACAAATATTGGCTGCCACCCGCGCCAATACTTACATTCTAGTTACATCCGCGCCATCAAACTGAAACATTCATTGTTTAATATGTAATCTCTTTACAAAGGAGATTTAAAATTATGAACCAAAAGTTCATCAATAAGATTGTTATTAATAGTGTACTGGTTAGTAGCTTAGTTGTTTCTAGTTTACAAGCCAATGCCACGGGTTTTCATGAAGGTTTAAACAACAATGGCAAGGCCATTTCATCTGCCAAATTTTACGAAATGTTGGCTAAAACAAAAATGGATCATCTGGGCTACAATTTTGGCGCGCCTGATGAAATTCAAACACTAAAGGATACTTCTGGCGCTAGAGTTGGCTCAGTTTGGGTTTACTATAATGCAGTGCAAAAAGAAAATGGCATGCAAGATGCAAATTTTGTAGTGATTAATGGCGAGTTAAAATACGCTACTTTGTCTGATGCATGATAATCACTACCTGGATTGTTTTAATCTACAAATAGTGTGATGAAAAGAAACAGCCCGCAATATGGGCTGTTTTTGTTTGTGTCTTTAATACGAAAAACTTTATAAGTAATTGCCCCAGACCAAGGCATTCAAGATCAGGCCTGTGGTCTACGTGTTTAAATGTTGTTGAATTGCGATGAGTTCTTCGTTCGCATCGCTAAAATCTTCATAGCTTTTGCCCTGCGTTCTAGCGTACCAATATTTGCTGTTCCATATATCACCTTCAATTTTGTGAAGCACAGCGTGAATCCAATTTGCGGTGCTGTCAGAATAGTCTTGTGCGATGTTGTGCGATTTATCCCAATCACCATCTAGCGCGGCCTGCACTGCAATTTTAAGTTCGGCAAGTAGTAAGGCTGGTCTATTCATTTTCCATCTCAAAATAGCGCAATTTTTTACTTCTTGGCAGGGCTTTCAGTTGCGCCTCGGCAATGCTGGCGCTTGAGCGATCTAGGTATGGTTTTGAGGCGATAATTTTTATGGGCGTATTAGCGCGGGTGTAGCGTGCGCCTTTACCTGACAAGTGCGCTGCAAACCGCGCAGGTAAATCGTTAGTAATGCCTGCATAATAGGCACCGTTATTGCACTCTAGCAAGTATAAAATCCAAGACATATGTTTAGCTGACTCGCAAATTAACGATGCCGTTTACTACACACTCTCTCGTCATTCCCGCGTAGGCGGGAATCCAGTTATAAAATTTGATCATACAAATCAAGCCAATCAGGATTTGATTTCTCTATCAGATTTAATTTCCATATTCTGTTCCATTTTTTAATCGCCTTTTCGCGCGCGATGGCTGATTGCATATTTTCGTGCAATTCGTACCAAACCAAATGGTGAACTGTGTATTTTTTAGTGAACCCTTCAACCACTTCATGACGATGTTGCCAGATTCTAGCAAGCAAATTTGAAGTGACTCCCACGTATAGTGTCCCATTTCTGTCACTCGCCAATATATATACACATGGTTGCATTTTTCTGGATTCCCGCCTACGCGGGAATGACGATGAGGGAGATTAGTAACGTAGTGCGACTACTCACTATTTTGGATACTCGATACTGCCTTTTTGAATAAACTCTATCTTGTACCCATCTGGATCTTCTACAAAGGCAATGATAATCGTACCGTGTTTCATCGGCCCTGCCTCGCGCACGACTTTGCCGCCTTTTGCTTTCACCAAATCGCAAGCTTTATAAGCATCATCCACCTCAATCGCCATGTGGCCGTAAGCGCCGCCCATTTCATATGACGTTTTGCCGTAATTGTAGGTAAGCTCTAGCACAGTATTATCGTACTCGTTGCCATAGCCCACAAACGCCAGCGTAAACTCGCCATCAGGGTAATCGCTGGTACGCAATAATTTCATACCCAGCACTTCAGTATAAAATTGAATAGCGCGTTGTAAATCGCCAACGCGCAACATGGTGTGTAGCATTCTCATAGGTTTTCCTTATCTATAATTTGATGATACTTTTGCATCAACTGCTCGTGCGTTTCCACCACTTCAGGGTTGAGCGGAATGCAATCCACGGGACACACGACGACGCATTGCGGTTTATCAAAATGGCCGACACATTCAGTACATAAATTGGGGTTAATTTCATATATTTCTTGCCCTTGATAAATAGCGCCGTTCGGGCATTCTGGCTCGCAGACATCGCAATTAATGCACTCATCGGTAATCATCAAACTCATCGTGGTTAGTCTTTATCCAATTTATTCATAATCGCCGCTTCTACCGTGGCTGATACAAACTGATGCACATCACCACCTAAGGTGGCGACTTCGCGCACCAACGTGGATGACACAAACATGTATTGCTCGGAAGGCGTCAAAAATATTGTCTCTAACTTAGGATAAAGCTTGCGATTCATGCCTGCTAGTTGAAACTCATATTCAAAATCACTGGCTGCGCGCAAGCCACGCACCACCATTTGCGCGCCTTGATCTTGCACAAACTGCATCAACAAGCCGCTAAATCCCATTACTTTTACATTATCGGCTTTTTTAAAAACACTTTGTGCCAGTGACACACGCTCTTCTAAACTAAACATTGTGCGCTTACTTGTACTACCGGCCACCGCAACAATCACTTCATCAAACAAACTAGCGGCGCGGCGCACAATATCCTCGTGCCCCAAGGTGATGGGGTCAAAGGTGCCTGGGTAAACAGCAATGCGGTTTTTGCTCATAATAAAATTCCTATTTTCACGCACATCTTTAATTAGCTGCATTTTAGCAAATGATAGAATACATTGCCTGCGATACTTTGTTTTATTACCTGCCAGTTTCCACTTGATTTAATCTCAAACTCAGCTTCAGCATACACAACCCCATCTTCACTAAGATGCTGATTTAAAATGGGTAAAATCTTATCTATCCAAGCTTTATTGTAGGGCGGATCGCAAAAAATAACGTCAAATTTTTGCTGATTATTTGCTAAAAATTGTAGTGCATCTTGGCTAAAAACCTGACAGTTTTCTGCCTTTAACAGCGTCTGGTTTTGAATAAGTGATTGATAAGCTAAACGGGCGTTTTCAACCATCGTCACACTTTTTGCGTTGCGAGAGAGTGCCTCGAACCCAAAAGCACCAGTGCCTGCAAACAAATCCAAGCAAGTTTTACCAGTTAAGTCTTGCCCTAGCCAATTAAACACCGTGATACGCACGCGCTCTGGTGTGGGGCGCAACCCTTCAACATCTGGGAATTTGAGCAAGCGACTGCGCCAAATGCCTGCGTTAATCCTAACTACATTTCTTGCCGAGGCTGTTTTTAATGTCCCAGCTTTTGATAATTGAGTTTTTGCCAAAATAAGCGCGCCAAAATAAAGCGAACCTTAATAAAACGCTTATTTTAACGCTTAATTGATTACTCTGCGCCGACGATGACTGTCACAAAATTTTCTGGCTTCACACGGCGTTGAAACGCATCTTTAA
>JANNFN010000060.1:0-3929 GCA_031379885.1 Methylotenera sp. | reverse complement strand
GCAAGAACGCACTTGGCGTCAATGGCAGCACATTGAATGTAACTGGTTTTACCTTAAACGACGGCAACGGTGGTAATAACTACACGGTAAGCAATGCCACGGCAGCGGGCACCATTAATCAACGCCCGATTACTATTACTACAAATCCAGGACAGAGCAAGGTGTTTGGAGCTGCTGACCCACTACCGTTTACCTTTACAGTGGGCGGAGGTTTGGTTGGTGGAGATACACTCACTGGCGCGCTGGATCGTGTAGCTGGTGAAACGGTAGGTAACTATGCTATTAATCAAGGCACATTGGCGGCATCACCAAATTACCAATTTACTTATATAGGGAATAACTTTTCTATTTTTGCTCCCACAGTCTCTGGTGGAGGTAGTAATAATCCGCGCAATTCGGCAGGCTTGGTGGATTTAAACCCTGCACTAGGTAATTATACTAATCAGCAACTATTTGTTTTAAATGTGGGTTTTACCGCAGCGGGTACTGATTCTGATGGGAACCAGCAAGCCTGTGAGGGAGACCCAGAATCACTCGCAAAAGATAAAGATTTTATATTAATGCTAAATTATGGCTTAAAATTACCTAAAGGCGTTAACGTAAGTTGTGATAAAGCTTCACTATAATTTAATTACCAATTCAATAACCGTGTGACCAGCATGCATAGTGCATGCTGATTTAACTGATAGAGAACGAGCAAAAAGTGGCAGAAATAATCACAATACAAACACAACCCTTTTTAGATCAAAAACCTGGCACATCAGGGTTGCGCAAAAAAGTTAGAGTTTTTCAGCAGCCACATTATCTAGAAAACTTTGTACAAAGTATTTTCGATTCTGTCACTATCCCGCCCAATGCAACTTTAACCTTAGGCGGCGATGGTCGATTTTATAATCGTGAAGCGATTCAAACTATTATTAAAATGGCGGCGGCTAATGACTTTGCCAAGGTCACTGTTGGGCAAGGCGGTATTTTATCGACACCTGCTGCGTCACATATTATTCGTCAAAACAATACGTTAGGTGGCGTCATACTTTCCGCAAGCCACAATCCTGCAGGACCAGATGAAGATTTTGGCATTAAGTACAATACACCAAATGGTGGCCCTGCGCCTGAGAAAATTACGGAAGCGATTTTTGCTAAAAGCAAAGTAATTACCCAATACAAGATAGCAGATTTTCCAGATGTAAATATTGATAAACTTGGTGAAACTGATTTTGGTGGTTTTACTGTGCAGGTGATAGACCCTGTAGTTGACTATGCAGACCTAATGGAGAGCATGTTCGATTTTAATGCGATTAAATCGTTAATCAACTCAGGCTTCATGATAATGTTTGATGGTATGCACGCTGTAACGGGACCTTATGCTAAAGAGATTTTAGTCAATCGGTTGGGTGCTACACAAAATAGCTTAATGAATTGCGAAGTAAGTGAAACTTTTGGTGGTGGACACCCTGATCCAAACCTCACATACGCGCATGACTTGGTGGAAGTGCTGTACGGTCAAAACGCACCCGACTTTGGCGCCGCATCAGATGGCGATGGCGATCGTAACATGATATTAGGCAAAAACTTTTTTGTCACACCATCGGATAGTTTGGCGATTATTGCTGCGAATGCACATCTGATACCCGCTTATCAGCAAGGGCTTGCTGGCGTTGCACGCTCAATGCCGACTAGCGGTGCTGTGGACAGAGTGGCTGAGAAATTGAATATCCCATGTTATGAAACGCCAACCGGTTGGAAGTTTTTTGGCAACCTGATGGATGCAGGTAAAGTGACTTTATGTGGCGAAGAAAGCTTTGGCACAGGGAGTAATCATGTGCGCGAAAAAGACGGTTTATGGGCTGTGTTGTGTTGGCTGAATATTATTGCTGTGAAGCAACAGGCGCTTAAGCAAAAGCAAAGTGTAGAGCAAATTGTTATGGCACATTGGGCAGAATATGGACGCAATGTATATTCGCGACATGATTATGAAGCGATTCCGACCGAAGCCGCTAACAGCGTCATGACACATATTAAAGGGCAGTTCGCCACTTTGCCAAATCAAACTTTCAGAAAATATACCGTTAGCACTTGCGATGACTTTAGTTATACTGACCCCATTGATGGCTCTGCGAGTACAGGGCAGGGTATTCGTATTTTATTTTCTTGTGGCTCGCGTATCGTGTTTAGGCTTTCAGGTACAGGTACAGAAGGCGCGACCTTACGCATTTATTTAGAGGCGTTTGACTCCAATGTTGCAAATCATCATCTTGATGCGCAAGTGGCTTTGGCGGAAATGATACAGATTGCACTTGAGATTTCCGAGCTAAAACAACGCACTGGACGTGAAAAACCAACCGTAATTACCTAAAAATAAAGCCAGCAGTTGCTGGCTTTATACTAAATATTGTATTTTCTTATTTGAGTATTATTTGCCCAACAAGCCCTTCATTGACCACTCTGTTGCACTTAATTCTTGGTCACTAGAAGTATCTAGTTTTGCAAATACAGCGCGATGATGGTTCAAAAATTCATCACGTGTGACTTTATGATCGCCGTCCGTATCCATTAATCTCATCATTTTCATTGAGCGTAATTCACGAGTGAACCCACCAGTAGCTAAATCAAGCTTAGAGTTTTTGGTTGGACCAGCCCACTCATTTGCTTCTAATGAGTCGTCACTATCTTTGTTAAGCGCATCAAAAATACTGTTGTAATATGAGTCTGCTTCAGCTGCAGTGACCATATGGTTGCCGTCCGCATCCAGCATTTTCATCATTTCCATTTTTTGTAATTGACGAGCGTAGCCGCCAGTGCTGAGCATGGGATCAGCAAAAGCTGACGTTGATACAGCTAATAATATACTAGTAGCAAGCACTACTTTTTTAAGTTGAAAGTTCATTTTAAATCTCCTAAATAATTTTAATTGGTAAGCCTAGTTCATCGTAAAGTTAAGTTTGCTAGCTAGCGACCATTAGTCAGGGTAAACTCAACTTTACTTACAATTATTTTTAGAAAATTTTAAAATGTAGATTATTGATTGTGAAAACAATCGGCCTGAAACCCGCATGGATACTAGAGATTAGATTGAGACTTTTTATTGTTCAACTTGCTTTATAGTCATCTCATTTTTATAAAGCCGTACATCCATACGCCCCAAATAGCTCATGCCTAGCAACACATCGCCATCCAATCCAGGCGCAATCATAGCGGATACATTGTTTGCCTCAACACCACCAACTTTCACAGAGTTAAGTCGCACCATATAACCGATGCTATCGCCATTAGCGGTGTTGGTGCGTATCGCTTCAATGCTTTTTAGGTTGAGTTTATCGGCGACGCTTTGTGAAATGGCGACGCCAGTAGCGCCCGTATCTACCAGCACATCGACTTTTTGATTGTTAATCAGCGCTTCTGCCCTATAGTGGCCATCAAGCCCGCGTTTGAGTGTAACGCTACTGGCGCTGTCACCTAAGCGAAACGCTTTATTGGGGTTTTGAACATTATCGGCCAAGGTGTAAATGCCGAAGGCTAAGCTTAGCCAAATGACGGCATAAATAATTGAGTTGCGAGACATGACTTATAATTAAGCTAGAAAGGCAATGCCAAGTTGGGAGCGACGCCCCAAATTACCTCACGAAACTGAGCTTGAATACGCTTGAGTGCCTCTTCATTGTTGGCTTCAAAGCGAAGTACAATCACAGGCGTGGTATTGGAAGGGCGCATTAAACCAAAACCATCTTTATACTCCACACGCAATCCATCAATGGTAATAACTTCAGTTGAACCTTCAAATTTGGCAGTCTTCTGAAGTTGCGCAATCAATGTATGCGGCTGACCTTCTTGCATTTTAATGTGTTGTTCAGGTGTGCTGATGTTGTCAGGCAGGCTGTTGAGTACTTCAGATGGATTAGCAAAATGACTTAAAATTTCCAGTAGTCGCG
>JANNFN010000018.1:0-2875 GCA_031379885.1 Methylotenera sp. | reverse complement strand
CCGCGTAAAGCACCAAACTGGAAAAAAGATGTGGCTACAGCACCAGCAGATGCGCCATTGGTAATGGTGGAAACTAAAAACTAAAACGTTTTTAGCAATAAAAAAGCCCTGCCTAAGTTAAATTAGGTCGGGCTTTTTTATGCCACATGCGTAATAGACATATTTATTGCACCCTAGCGAGATGAGTGGATTAAATCTCGGAAACTGGCAATCATCTTTTCTGTGTCAGCAATTTCATGCATACCAAGATCTGACATGGGATGCATTTTATTGCCAACTGGGTCAAAAGCTTCAATTAAGACAGCCTCTAACTGATTAAGCATCCTTTTTTCCAACACCTGATCTAGCGCATACCATAAAATGAAAGTAGAGCCTTTTTTTAAACCAGCTCTAGTAAAATGATAATTTACTTTCGGTTGATTTGTATAGCAATCACAAGCAAACTTGTGTACAGCGTCATAATCTTGCCGATTACCCCACAAAAATAGTCTTTCAACTCTAAGCTCATTTAGTAACCGCGCTTTAAGTGTACCGTTTGTTTTTCCACTGGCTTGGCCAGCGTACTGGGTAATCCACAACTTTTCCTGATTGTAGTAACCCCAGAGGTAAACTCCCTGTTGATTTTTTATATCTCCACAGAGTTTCTTCGCTTTTTTTGAATAGCCTTTTGCGATTTCTGTTCGACCACTAAGTATTTCTTTTGCGTAACCCTTTTCTTCAAGGTATTCGTATAGGGTTGCAAGATTGATTATGCCGCAGTTCATTAATACTCACCTTCTCTTTTTACTAAATAACCAGCTTATAGAGTTATCGATAAGTTAGATTTTTGTTTGTAACTACTAATCATGTTCTAGCTTCGCAAATAATGCACTAAGGAAAACCCCAAAGCTGTCATACATAGCGAGCCAATCACATGGCTAGAAATATGCGCAGCAGCCCAAGCGTATTGCTGCTTTTGCAGAAAACTAAACGCTTCGGCAGAGAATGCGGAAAACGTGGTTAAGCCGCCTAAAAAACCTGTCATCACAAATAAACGTAATTCGTTTTGATTGGAAGTGCCGATAAAATAAGCCATTGCCATGCCCATTAGCAAGCCACCGCTCAAGTTGGCGATTAAGGTACCCATCGGCAGCATGCTGGCGTTTAACGCGATGCCTAAGCCCCAACGTATC
This sequence comes from Methylotenera sp., assembly GCA_031379885.1. GTDB lineage: Bacteria > Pseudomonadota > Gammaproteobacteria > Burkholderiales > Methylophilaceae > Methylotenera_A. The sequence continues at coordinate 1,703 of JANNFN010000018.1, read as the reverse complement.
CATGCGCCCAAAGCCGCGCCGCCGCCCACTGCAAGCCACTGTGATGATGCCATAATCTCTCTCTAACTCACAAAAACAATCTATAATGCAAATATACCATTTAATTTGTAGCGAGAATAATTTGCGCGTTTTATTTGCCACCTCAGAAGCTTACCCTTTAATTAAAACTGGCGGACTGGCCGACGTAAGCGGCGCTCTACCCAACGCTATAAGCCATTTAAAGCAACTCAAAGGGGATGTTCGAATATTAATTCCTGGCTACAGCGCTGTATTAGCTAAATTAAAATCAGTTGAAACTATCGCCAATATTGAAGTGTTAGGCGAAAACTGCACTTTAATCTCAGGTAAGATGCCAGACAGCGGTTTGCATGTTATTGCCATAAAAAATGCCGAACTGTACGAGCGCGCTGGCGGACCATATAGCGATGAAAATGGAAATGACTGGCTAGATAATGCACTGCGATTCGGTGTGCTTTCTCGCGTGGCGAGTTTATTGAGCAGCGCGCAAAGCCCAATAGCTGATTGGCTTCCAGACTTGATTCAATGTAACGATTGGCAAACTGGCTTAGCGCCCGCTTATATGAAACTGGTCGATAAATCGACCACAAAATCTATTCTCAGCATCCACAACCTAGCTTTTCAAGGCTGTTTTGACGCTAGCTGGCTTACAAAGCTAGAGCTGCCTGCTGAGCATTTTCAAATCAACGGCTTTGAATATTATGAACAAATTTCATTTTTAAAAGCAGGGATTTATTATGCAGATAAATTAAGTACGGTTAGCCCCACTTACGCGCAAGAAATTCAATCAAAGCAATTTGGGTTTGGCTTGGAAGGCCTACTTAAAACACGTCAAGATGATTTAACTGGCATTTTGAATGGCATTGATACGCATGAGTGGAACCCAGCAAGCGACGTGCATTTAACCAAGCATTACAGCAATAGCCGCATCACAGGCAAAAATGCAGTTAAAAAAGCACTACAGCAGCAATTAGGGCTACAAATTGATGCGAACGCACCATTATTGGGCGTGGTAAGTCGCCTTACTTATCAAAAAGGTTTGGATTTATTGCCTGAAATGATGCCTAAACTCATTGAACCTAATAAGTTGAACCCTCATGGCTGCCAGTTCGCCATTTTGGGTAGTGGTGATAAAACGTTAGAAGCACATTTTAATGCGCTTGCAGAGCGTTACCCAATGCAGGTCAGTATGAATACAGGCTATCACGAGCATTTATCACACAATATTATGGCGGGTTGCGATATGTTTATCATGCCTTCCCGTTTCGAACCATGCGGTCTTAATCAACTATATGGCTTGGCTTATGGCACGCCGCCTATTGTCTCGCTAACAGGCGGGTTGGCAGATTCTGTACAAGACACTAACGAAATGTCACTTAAAAACAACACTGCGACAGGTTTTGTTGTAAAGAATGTCAATAATGCGTCACTTTTGGTCACAATTGAACGGGCTATTAAATGTTGGCAAGATAAAAAAACTTGGCGCAAGATTCAAAAAAATGGCATGCAACGCGATATTAGCTGGGATTCAAGCGCAATTAGCTATTTAAAGCTGTACGAAAAAACACTTTTGAATAGTTAAAAATGGAGTTGGCACGGATGATGCTTAATATTAATTGAGCTCTCCAAAGCTTACTCCTCCTCCCTAGGGGCGTATACATTTAAGATGTTGCGCCTCTTTTTTT
>JANNFN010000011.1:0-3697 GCA_031379885.1 Methylotenera sp. | reverse complement strand
GTGCCAAACACCAGCGCCATGCCGAGACTGATTTGGTCGATGGGGTCTTTTAAAAATAAACCAGGTTCTAAAAAGCGTTGCCCCAATTCTTCTGGCGTCATCGTACTCGCTGCTGCGCCTAATAATTTCGCCACTTGCGCTTGAATTTTTGGCTCATTCACTACTGCTTGCAAAAACGCTGGCAGGCTGAATCCATAAGGCATCCACACCAATGTGACCAAAACCAGCGAGGCGATGACCAATAAAATGGCTTTGACGATTTGCACGTAAGTGGTGGCGACCATGCCGCCGAACACGACGTAAGCCAGCATGAGCGTGCCGACCGCGATGACACTGACTTCGTAATCGATGCCGATGAGCGTTTTTACCAACACGCCACCGCCGACCATTTGCGCGGTGAGGTAAAAAATGCTGACGGTGATGGTGGAAATTGCGGCGATAATGCGCGCCTTTTTGGGGTCGTTACGAAATGCTAAAATGTCACCCAAGGTATATTTACCGATATTGCGGCAGGGCTCTGCAATCACCAAAAGTACCGCAATATAGCCCATGAGAAAGCCGACTGAGTACATAAAACCATCGTAGCCATACAGTGAAATTAAACCCGCGATACCGAGGAAAGACGCGGCTGACAGATAATCGCCCGCAATCGCCCAGCCGTTTTGCAAACCGCTAATGCTGTTGCCAGCAGCGTAAAAATCAGCCGTGGATTTCACACGTTTGCTCGCCCACCAAGTGATTGCCATTGTTGCCGCGATAATGCTGCTAAATACCAAAAAAGTTAGCCAACGATATTCTGTAGAAACGGCTCCAGAAGCCAATACTGGTGAGGCTTGCAGGGCAGTCCCTAAAAACAGTGTTTTCTTCATATTAAGCCTTTAATGTTGTGCGCATCATCTATAAGCGCTTTGGCGCGTACGTCAAACTCTGCATTGGCACGCTTGGCGTAAATAATGGCGATTACCCACGCCACAATAAATTGCGAAAGTGCAAAAAATAAACCGACGTTAATCACACCCCAAATTTTTACTTTTAAAATATCTTGAAAATACGCGGTGGCGATTGGCAGCAGAAAATAAAAAATCAATGCAAACAACATCATGCGCCATAAGAATCTATTTTTATCTCGATGCAAGGCTTGAAAGCGTGGGTCAGCCTCGACCGCTTCCCAGTGAATCTCTGATTTTTGCAAGTGATTTCCCCTAAATATTTTTAGTTTTTGCGCATGATTTTAATGGTGATTGTACTGGCTTTGCGGTAAAATTTCTTCCCGTCTGTACGAATTCTCTCGTGCGCCAATATTCAAGGGTTTTATGACCAAATATGTATTCGTCACTGGCGGTGTAGTTTCCTCTTTAGGCAAAGGTATTGCCGCAGCGTCGTTAGGCGCAATTCTCGAATCGCGTGGCATCAAAGTGACCATGCTTAAGCTCGATCCCTATATCAACGTTGACCCTGGCACCATGTCGCCTTTTCAGCATGGCGAAGTATTTGTGACCGATGATGGTGCAGAAACCGATCTCGATTTAGGCCATTACGAGCGTTTTATTTCGCAGCGCATGGCCAAGCGCAATAACTTCACTACTGGTCAAATTTACGAGAGCGTGATTAAAAAAGAGCGTCGTGGCGAATATTTAGGCAAAACTGTGCAGGTGATTCCGCACATTACCGATGAAATTAAAGCGCACATTCGGCGTGGTGCTGAAGGCGCAGATGTGGCGATTGTAGAGGTGGGCGGCACGGTGGGCGATATTGAATCGCTACCATTTTTGGAAGCCATTCGCCAAATGGGTTTTGAAGGCGGTCGCACTAGTGCTTGTTATGTGCATTTGACGCTTTTGCCGTGGATTCCAACCGCAGGCGAACTTAAAACCAAACCTACGCAGCACTCGGTAAAAGAGTTGCGCGAAATTGGTATCCAGCCCGACATTTTATTGTGCCGTGCCGAGCGCGATATCCCAGAAGAAGAAAAACGCAAAATTGCGCTATTTACCAATGTGGCTTACGAGGCGGTGATTAGTGCGATTGATAGCGATTCGATTTACAAAATCCCAGGCTTGTTACATGACCAAATGATGGACGAAATTGTTTGTCATAAATTAGATATTTTGGCCAAAGCAGCAGATTTATCGAGCTGGAAGCACATTACGCAGTTGTTGGCTAATCCGAAGTACAACGTGGATATTGCCTTTGTCGGCAAATATGTCGATTTAGCCGATTCGTACAAATCACTCACCGAAGCTTTAATCCATGCGGGTATCCATACTGAATCTAAAGTAAAAATTCATTATATTGATAGTGAAGAAATCGAAAAAAGTGGAACCAATGCACTAAAAAATATGGACGCGATTCTGATACCGGGCGGCTTTGGTGTGCGCGGTACAGAAGGTAAAATTGCGGCGATTAAATTCGCACGTGAAAACAAAATTCCATATCTTGGCATTTGTTTGGGCATGCAATTGGCGGTGATTGAGTTTGCGCGCAATGTGGCGGGTTTAAAAGATGCGAACAGCACAGAATTTAACGCGGATGCGCCGCACAAGCTGATTGGCTTGATTACGGAATGGAAAGACGCGACAGGTAAAGTGGAAGTGCGCGATGAGAACTCTGACCTTGGCGGAACGATGAGACTTGGTGCACAAAGTTGCCCAATTGTGGCGAACACACTGGCGGCTAGCATTTATGGTGGCCAAGTAAACGAGCGTCATCGTCATCGTTATGAAGTCAACAATAACTATGTAGAGCGACTAAAAAAAGCAGGCTTGGTGATTTCTGCGCGTACGACTGGTGAAGATTTATGCGAAATCATCGAATTACCAAAAGCCACGCACCCGTGGTTTGTGGGGGTGCAGTTTCACCCAGAATTCACTTCAAATCCGCGCACGGGTCATCCGCTGTTTAAGGCTTATGTCGAGGCTGCGTTAAAAAATAAAAAGGCTAAATCATGAAACTATGTGGCTTTGAAGCTGGCTTAGACAAACCCTTGTTTTTAATCGCTGGACCGTGTGTGATTGAATCGCGTGAGTTTGCGATTGAAACAGCAGGCAAACTGAAAGAAATTGCGGCTAGAGTCGGCATTCCATTCATTTACAAATCATCTTACGACAAAGCAAATCGCAGCTCGACCAAGACTTTTCGAGGCTTTGGGCTAGATGAAGGCTTACGCATTTTAGATGAAGTGAAAAGCCAAATTGGCGTACCAGTGCTGACAGATGTGCACACTGAGGAACAAGTATCAGCGGTAGCGGCGGTAGTGGATGTGCTGCAAACGCCTGCTTTTTTATGTCGCCAAACTGATTTTATTATTGCTGTGGCCACTTGTGGCAAACCAGTAAATATTAAAAAAGGTCAGTTTTTAGCGCCGCATGATATGTTGCAAGTGGTGAAAAAAGCCAAAGAAGCGAATGGCAACGCAGATACGATTATGGTGTGCGAGCGTGGTGCTAGCTTTGGATATAATACATTGGTATCTGATATGCGCAGCCTAGCGATTATGCGTGAGACCAATTGCCCCGTGGTATTTGATGCAACACACTCAGTACAACAGCCGGGCGGTCAAGGCGATAAAAGTGGAGGTCAGCGAGAGTTCGTGCCCGTGTTGGCGCGTGCTGCTGTGGCTAGTGGTATTGCAGGCGTGTTTATGGAAACGCACCCAGATCCATCAAAAGCTTTGTCAGATGGCCCAAATGCCTGGCCG
>JANNFN010000192.1:0-2266 GCA_031379885.1 Methylotenera sp. | reverse complement strand
AAAACCTCAAATATACCAAATCCGCCAAATCGGGTACACTTAAATAAACGTATAAAAAAGTCAGGGATTAAAAGCGTATGGAAGTTATAAATCAAAAAGTCACGCCCATCATTTTTAAAGGTAAAGCTTCAGAATACTTTGGCATTTGGATCGTAAATTTATTACTAAGTCTAATTACGATTGGAATTTATTCAGCATGGGCCAAAGTAAGGCGTAAAAAATACTTTTATAACAATACCTTAATTGATAATGTCGGTTTTGATTATCACGCCAAGCCAAAAGCTATTTTAAAAGGCCGCATTATTGCATTTGCATTTTTTGCTGCGTATGGCATGAGCGCAAATATTCATCCATTTTTACCTGCAGTTTTTTTGCTGATATTGTCTGTTGCTGTGCCTTGGTTGGTGGTGCGTGGCTCATTATTTAATGCGCGCAATACCAGTCATCGCGGCTTGCGTTTTGATTTTGTTGGCACCTTACGTGAGGCAATAAGGGTTTACATTGTGTTGCCATTGATGAGCGCGTTCACCTTGGGTTTGGGCGTACCTTATGCCGCGCATGAAAGAAAACAGTTTTCGATGAACAATCACAAATTTGGCTTGAGCCAGTTTGATATGCAAGCCAAGGTAAAAGAGTTTTACAAAGTGTATCTAAAGCTATTTATTATCCCAGTGATTCTTGTTGGCATCCTTGCGGCTATTGCAATTCCAGCTTATCAAAGTTACGTAAATAAAGCCAAAGCAGTTCAAACCAACAAAAACCTACCAAATGTTGAGAATTTTGTTGAAATTAAGATGTCACCTAACTTAGTCTTGGCTGCAAATGAAGAGACTAAAGAAATACAAAAAGTAGAGCGAGTATATTCAGATGCAAATCCACCAGAAGTCGCACCAGCAGAAGCTGTGGAAATGACGCAACCAGTGGAACAAGCCGATATGGCAGCAGAAGAAATGAACGTAGGTGAAATGAGTGCGGAGCAAGCAGAACCTACAGCGCCAGAAACTGAGACGATTGTTAATGAAAAAACTATTGAAGAACGTATGCGTGAGCGCCAAAAAGAACGTAATGAAAAAGCTTGGGAAATGCTGAAACACCCAAGTTCTTTGCTGATTATGCTGCCATTTTTTGCACTTTATGCACTGTTTATTTTCAGTTTTTATGGTTATATGCAGGCGCGCATTGGCAATTTGGTGTGGAACAACACGACTTTGGATAAATTGTCCTTTAAAAGCAGCTTGCGCGCGCGCGACTTTATTTGGCTGTATTTCACTAATATTGTGGCCATTATGTGTACATTTGGCTTGGCCACGCCGTGGGCGCAAATTCGCATGGCGAAATATCGCACTTCTAAATTACAAATTGTCGGAGATGTAGATTTTGATCAATTTGTGGGTGATAAAAAAGCAGAAGTAAAAGCCACGGGTGAAGAGATTGCAGACATGTTCGATGTTGACCTTTCTTTTGGGTAGCAATCGTTTGTTTAAGCGTAAAAGTTAAACTATATGACATTTCAAGCTGATTATTTCGATGGTGTAAGTGCCCGCCACAAGGTAGTAACGGTGCGGGTTGCAGAGCATACCAAAAACATTGCATTTGATGTGAATGGCGAAGTACTTACTTTTAACTTGGTAGATTTAGACGTGCAAGCCAAGCTGGGTAAGGCTAGACGTTTAATAGATTTACCCAATGGTGGCAGACTAGAAGCCGATAATATTAGCGAGCTCGAAGCCGCTATGCCATCTAAAAGCAGTGCATTTTGGCGTGGCTTGTACTATTTAGAAAATCATCTTGGCTGGATATTGATATCGGTAGTGCTGACCGTATTTGCGGGCTGGTTATTTTTGCAATTTGGCGTGCCAAAATTGGCGAAATATGTGGCAAAAGCCACACCGCCAGCGATGGAAGCTAAACTGGGTGAACAAGTGTTAGCAGGTTTGGATCATCAGATGGGTTATTTTACTCCCAGCAAAACCGAAAAAATTCGCAAAGAAAGTATTACCACTGCACTGAAAAACCTGTGTGTTGCGCTGAAAGATTGTCCGCATTATCGCTTAGAGTTTAGAGCAGGTGGCGCGATAGGTGCCAATGCTTTCGCGCTGCCTGGCGGCATTATGGTGGTGACAGATGAAATGATCACATTAGCAAAAAATGATACTGAAATAATCGCCGTTTTGGCGCATGAGTTGGGGCATGTAAAGCAACGTCACGCTTTCAGGCAAAGCTTGCAAGGCGTACTCTCTGGCTTGATTTTGGCAGCTGTTACGGG
>JANNFN010000164.1:0-7557 GCA_031379885.1 Methylotenera sp. | reverse complement strand
ATGGTGTATCGCCACCCTTTTCCAGGCCCAGGTTTAGGCGTGCGTATATTAGGTGAGGTAAAAACCGAGTTCGCTGACTTATTACGCCGCGCTGATGCAATTTTTATTGAAGAGTTACGCAATACCATTGACGAAAAAACTGGCAAGAGCTGGTACGCGCTCACCAGCCAAGCCTTTGCTGTATTTTTACCGGTAAAATCCGTTGGCGTGATGGGCGATGGCCGCACTTATGACTACGTGGTTGCCTTGCGCGCTGTGGTTACAAGCGACTTTATGACCGCACATTGGGCAGAACTGCCTTACAATTTGCTAGGCCGCGTTTCCAATAGAATTATTAACGAAGTTCGCGGCATTAACCGCGTGGTATATGATATTTCTGGCAAACCGCCTGCTACCATTGAATGGGAATAGCATTTTAAAAAATGGATATGATAATATCTGTTCTTAAAAATTTATTCAACAAATCAACAAGATGAGGTAGCCATGAAACGTATTTTTTATTTCCTCCTGACTGGTACACTTGCCCTATTGGCTGGCTGTTTAAGTGATAAGCACGATACTTCAGTTTATCCACAAAAGATTTTTAGCGCAGTCTATGCTAAATACCCAGCAGATAAAAACTCACTGGTTTTTATTAGCGCACCAGAAGGCTTTATTGCGCCACGTTTGGCCAATTGTGAGGTTGAAAAAGATGTCGATAGTGGAAAAGTAGTTGCGATTGTGAGTGCGCTGACCCTAAAAACTACTACGGTTGTGGTTGCCGGCGAGGATGAGTCACTCACCGCCACTACCATGGCTAAAGCATTAACCAGCGGCAAAGATAAAATTAGTGGCTCAAAAGCCATTGTGATTGGTAGTAAAGAAACACAAAAAAAATTGGCTGATTTAGCGACCGCAAGCGGCGTCGCGCTTGAGTTTGTTGATAATCCTATTTAGCTAAAGTTAATTTATAGAAGGCATGAGCCGAGTCCAGCAAATCTGCTAGGCTTGGCTTAAATTTTTATGAGCCGTGGATTTGTTAAAGAAGATGATTTAGAACACGCGGGCACCGATGTGCCTGAGCGGCCAATAAGCGCGCAGCCTAATTACGTGACAGCCAATGGTTACGCGCTTTTGCAGGCAGAATCACAAAAATTAGACATTGCAAGACGTGCTCTGGAAGCCAATAAGGACGCGCCTTCTGGGCAAGAACAATTGGCCATTATCAATCGCGATTTGCGTTATATTTCAGCGCGTTTAGAGAGTGCGCTACTAACCAAGCCAGATGCCGCTTCCGAGCAAGTGCTGTTTGGGGCAACAGTAGCTGTAGAAGATGAAGAAGGCGTGCAACACACTTATGCAATTGTAGGTGAAGATGAGGCGGATATTAAAGCTAACAAAGTCAGTTGGACATCACCTTTAGCCAAAGCGCTTATCGGCCACAAAATTGGTGAAAGCGTAATTTGGCAACGCCCAGCGGGCAATGCAAACTTAGAAATTATAAAAATAACTTATTGAATAGAAAGAAACTATGAAAGTAACCGAAGCCATTGTAAAACGCCGCTCTATTAAAGCTTTTGACCCGCATCACCGTATGACTGAGCAAGAAATTTCTATGCTCATGTCATTGGCGATGCTCTCACCCACCGCATTTAACATTCAGAACTGGCGCTTTGTAGTAGTAACCGACCCAGTACTACGCCAACAAATTCGCGCTGTGAGCTGGAATCAAGCACAAGTAGAAGAAGCTTCCCTGTTAATAGTTTTGACTGCAGATTTAAAATCTTGGGAGAAACAACCAGAGCGCTATTGGAAAAATGCACCAAAACCTGTGCAAGATTATCTTGTACCAGCCATAGGCAACTACTATAAAGATCACGAGCAAGTGCAGCGTGATGAAGGCATGCGCTCGTGCGGTATGGCAGCCATGACCATTATGCTGGCCGCCAAAGAAATGGACTACGACACCTGCCCGATGGATGGCTTTGATTTTGATGCAGTCGGCAAATTATTAAATCTGCCTGCAGACCACACGCCCGCAATGTTTGTGGTGGTCGGCAAAGCACTCAAAGAAGCTTCAGCGCGCGCTGGACAGCTCAATTTTGATGAAGTGGTCATCAAGAATAAATTTTAAGAAAGTAACTCATGTTAATTAGCAACAATATCACTATGCAATTTGGCGCAAAGCCATTGTTTGAAAACGTTTCAGTCAAATTTGGCGAAGGTAATCGCTACGGCCTCATTGGCGCCAATGGTTGCGGAAAATCCACCTACATGAAGATTTTGGCAGGAACGCTAGAACCTACAGCTGGCAATATTTCGCTGGATAATCACGAACGTATGGCGTTTTTGCATCAAGACCAATTTGCTTACGAAGACCAGCGCGTGCTGGATGTGGTGATGATGGGCCATGAAGAAATGTGGAAAGCCATGCAAGAGCGCGATGCCATTTATGCCAACTTAGAAGCCACTGAAGACGACTACATGCACGCAGCCGAACTAGAACATGTATTCGCCGAGTTTGATGGCTACACAGCCGAAGCACGCGCTGGTGAATTATTGTTAGGCGTTGGCATTCCTATTGAGCAGCATAATGGCCCGATGAGCGCGGTCGCACCAGGCTGGAAGCTACGCGTGCTGTTGGTGCAGGCGCTATTCGCCAACCCAGACGTATTATTGCTGGATGAACCGACCAACAACTTGGATATCAACACCATTCGCTGGCTGGAAGACGTACTGAATAATCGCGGTTGCACCATGATTATTATTTCGCACGATAGGCACTTTTTAAACCAAGTGTGTACACACACTTGCGATATGGATTATGGGAAGTTGGCAGTTTACCCGGGTAATTATGATGATTACATGGAAGCCAGCATTGCTGCTAGAAATCAGCAAGCCAAAGACAACGCCAAAGCCAAACAGCAAGTGGCCGATTTGCAAGACTTTGTGCGCCGCTTTTCGGCCAACGCCTCTAAAGCCAAGCAAGCGACTAGCCGTGCCAAGCAAATTGATAAAATTAAAATCGAAGTATTTAAACCTTCAAGTCGCCAATACCCGTTTATTCGCTTTGAATATGACGAGCGCGAAAAACTACATCGCAACGCAGTGGAGCTGAAAAAACTCAGCCACGGCTTTGATAAATTACTGTTTAACGATGTCGAAATGATGTTTGAAGCGGGCGAAAAAGTCGCGATTATTGGTGAAAATGGTGTTGGCAAAACGACTTTTCTACGTTGCTTGGCAGGTGATTTAAAACCTAAACACGGCGAAGTAAAATGGGCTGAAAAAGCCACTATTGGTTACTTTGCGCAAGATCACGAATACGAATTTGAGCAAGGCGAAGAGCTGTTTGAGTGGATGACGCATTACCGCCAAGCAGGCGATGACGACCAAGTCGTGCGTAGCATGTTGGGGCGTTTATTGTTCGGCGGCGAAGATACCAAAAAATCCGTTAAGGTGCTTTCTGGCGGCGAAAAAGGTCGCATGATGTACGGCAGACTGATGCTCGGCCGTACTAACGTGTTGCTGATGGATGAACCCACCAATCACATGGACATGGAATCCATCGAAGCGCTGAATACTGCGCTGGATAAATACAAAGGAACATTATTTTTTGTAAGCCATGACCGCGAATTTGTCAGCTCAATCGCCACGAGAATACTGGAAATAAAACCCGACGGCATTGTAGACTTTACGGGCAATTACGAGAATTATTTGGCGAGTCAGGGTGTAGAATAGACCAAAACAATTGCTCTGTAAGCCCCATGAATATTGGGCTGCAGGGCATGTATTTTAATGCTTTAAATGCGGAAAGGTGGCAGAGTGGTTGAATGTACCTGACTCGAAATCAGGCGTAGGTGAATAGCCTATCGAGGGTTCGAATCCCTCCCTTTCCGCCAATAAAAAAGCCAGTTTAAGCTGGCTTTTTTAATTACTCAAACTACTCTTTCAATGAGCGTTTACGTTCATGTTCTAACAAGTAACGTTTACGAATACGAATCGTTTTTGGTGTAATCTCGACCAATTCATCGTCGTCAATAAACTCAACGGCTGATTCCAAAGTCAGTGCAATTGGGGTGATTAATCGCACCGCTTCATCAGTGCCTGAAGAGCGCACGTTAGTGAGTTGTTTACCTTTAATTGGGTTCACAATCAAATCGTTATCGCGGCTGTGAATACCAATCACCATGCCTTCATACAATTTATCGCCTGGCACGGCAAACATTTTGCCGCGATCTTGCAGTTTCCATAGCGCGTAAGCCACCGCTTCGCCATGTTCAGCCGAAATCAGTACGCCATTACGACGACCTGGCATATCTGGCTTCACTGGTGCGTATTCATCAAAAATATGTGACATAAGACCTGTGCCGCGCGTCATGGTTAAAAACTCACCTTGAAAACCGATTAAGCCACGGGCTGGAATTTTATATTCCAAACGCGTACGACCGTTACCGTCCGATTCCATGTTTTGCATCTCACCACGGCGGCGGCCGAGTTCTTCCATGGCCGCACCTTGGTGTTCATCTTCTAAGTCTACCGTTAAAATTTCATACGGCTCGCATTTTTCGCCATTTATTTCGCGGTAAACCACTTTTGGTTTACCCACGGCCATTTCAAAGCCTTCGCGGCGCATGGTTTCCAGCAAAATCGTTAAATGCAACTCGCCACGGCCTGAAACGCGGAATATATCAGCATCTGCCGTTTCATCTACACGCAAAGCCACGTTGACTAAAAGCTCTTTAGTTAAGCGATCACGAATTTGGCGAGAAGTCACAAATTTGCCTTCTGTACCTGCTAGTGGTGATGTATTCACCATAAAATCCATGGTTAAAGTTGGTTCATCAACGCCCAGATGCGGCAAACCTTTTGGGTTTTCGCGATCGCAAATGGTAAAGCCAATACCAATATCATCTAAACCAGAAATAATCACAATATCGCCAGCCAAAGCTTCTTCTACTGGCACGCGTTCTAAGCCTTGAAATCCGAGCACTTGATTGATTTTGCCAGTTGCAATTTGCTTGTCTTCATTCATCACGGTGACGTTTTGGCCTGGTTTAATTTTACCGTTACGTACGCGGCCAACGCCCAATCTGCCAGTATAAGTAGAATAATCGAGCGCTGAAATTTGTAATTGCAATGGTGCTTCTGGGTCGCCAACTGGCGGTTTCACATGGGTTAGGATCGTGTCAAAAAGCGCACGCATATTGTCAGATGGCGTTTTCATGTCTAACATGGCATAGCCGTTGATGGCAGACGCGTACACTACTGGGAAATCTAATTGCTCATCGGTTGCACCTAAATTGGCGAACAAATCAAACGTATGATTAATCACCCAATCGCAGCGCGCACCTGGTCGGTCTACTTTATTGATGACAACAATTGGCTTTAAACCTAGAGCCAGCGCCTTTTTAGTAACGAATCTAGTTTGTGGCATTGGGCCTTCAACCGCATCGACTAACAACACAACGCCATCCACCATACCTAACACACGCTCTACTTCGCCGCCAAAGTCGGCGTGGCCTGGAGTATCGACGATGTTAATGTGTGTGCCTTCATACACCACAGCGGTATTTTTAGCCAAAATGGTAATGCCACGCTCTTTTTCCAAGTCGTTGCTATCCATCACGCGTTCAACAATCGTGTAATGCGATGAAAATGTGCCGGCTTGCTGTAAAAGCTTATCCACCATAGTAGTTTTACCATGGTCAACGTGGGCGATAATTGCGACATTGCGCAAGTTGCGAGAATTTGGTGTAGTAGACATGTGAACTGCCATATGTTTGAAAGGGCGAGAGTTTAACACAACTCGCCACAATATACTTTTGGCGCAGCGAATAAACCTTTGACAAAGCAGAATAAATGTTTATAATGCGCGCAACTTTGAAGCTTTTAGAAGTTTTAAATTCATTGCCCTGACCCTCTGTTGCTCGTGAAATGTTGTAGCAACTATCATTTAGACTAAAGTCTATCTTTTACTGGTTAGCGGCTGTGCCCGTGCGCTGGTAAAAAGCATCTTAATACTGTTTTATTAATTACAGTGCTTTTCGCGTTTTATGTTGATAACTTTATGTTTTTTAAACATATCTTCAACTCTTATGTGCTTGCTTGCGCCCTTTTTTTGTTTTTATAAAACAGCTTTATAGAAAGGGACATACTTTGTCTTTTGCATCATTAAATCTTGATACCGCCCTGCTTCGTGCTATTGAAGAATCAGGCTACACCACCCCAACCGCTATTCAAGCGCAAGCGATACCTGTGATTACCGCTGGTAACGACTTGATGGCCTCTGCCCAAACAGGCACTGGCAAAACCGCAGCATTTATGTTGCCCGCTTTAAACTTACTCGCAACACCACACGCATTAAAAAGCCGTGGCCCACGTATTTTGGTACTTGTGCCTACGCGTGAGCTTGCAGCGCAAGTCAACGAAGCTGCCCGCAAATACGGCAAATTCATCCGCGCCCGCACAGTCAGCATCGTCGGCGGCATGCCTTACCCATTACAAAATAAATTATTATCGCAACCACTAGATATCTTGGTAGCAACACCAGGCCGCTTGCTAGACCACATGGAGCGCGGCCGTATTGATTTGTCACGCTTACAAATGTTGATTTTAGATGAAGCGGATCGCATGTTGGACATGGGCTTCTTGCCTGATGTTGAGCGTATTTGTAGCCAACTCACGGCTGAGCGCCAAACGCTATTATTCTCTGCTACTTTAGATGGCGACATTGCACGTATTGCGAAACAAATTCTTAAAAATCCTAAAACCATTCAAGTGGCTGGCCAAAAAGAAAAACACGCCAACATTGAGCAACGTTTGCATTATGTGGATGACATGACGCACAAAAACAAATTGCTTGAGCATTTGTTGATTGCGCCAGACATGAATCAAGCCATCATTTTCACTAGCACCAAGCGTCACGCCGATTTGCTGGCAGAAGACTTATACGCCGCAGGTCACAAAACAGCGGCTCTTCACGGCGATATGACACAGGGAGCGCGTAACCGTACGCTAACAAAATTGCGTCAAGGCGATGTGAAAGTATTAGTAGCCACTGACGTGGCTGCACGCGGCATTGACGTGCAAGGTATTAGCCACGTGATTAATTACGATTTACCAAAATTTGCAGAAGATTATGTGCATCGTATTGGCCGTACAGGCCGTGCTGGCGCTAGTGGCATCGCAATTTCGTTCGCATCGAATATGGATAGACATATTTTACGCAAAATTGAGCAATTTACAGGCAACCGCATGGAAGCCGCAGTGGTTGAAGGTTTTGAGCCAAAACGTAATTTTAATGCGTCAAATACAGATGCTCCACGAGGCAATAGGGGGGCGGGTGCTAGCCGTGGTCGTAATGAGCGTGCCGCGCATACACCAGGCGGACGCGGTGGTTATCAACCACGCGACAATAGCCGTCCAAGCTTTGGCGACCGCATCATGGGTGAAAAACCAGCGGGACGTGACGGTGAAAAATCTTATGCTCCAAGAAGCGGTGGTTTTAATGACCGCAATAAAGAACGTACACATGATGGCGCGCGTCCTGCACGTTCATTTGGTGACCGCAACGAC
>JANNFN010000151.1:0-3010 GCA_031379885.1 Methylotenera sp. | reverse complement strand
GGTGAAAGAAACTTGATTTTTTTGGTAGGCCTGGGTGTGTTGGTATTAGTGCCGGCGTTTAAAACAGTGACGCACCTGCCACCATTTATGGGCATTCTGCTTGGTTTAGGTCTGCTATGGTTGCTGGGTGATTTAATGCACAAAAATAAAGGGGCGGCGGAAAAAGAGCGCTTGACGCTGACTCATGCACTCATGCGTATTGATATGAGCTCTATCGTATTCTTTATTGGTATTTTATTAGCAGTGGCGACCCTAGAGCATAGCCACATACTGAATATGCTAGCGACTTGGCTAGACCAAAATGTTGGTAGGCAAGACTTTATCGTTACCTTGATGGGACTTGCTAGCGCGGTTGTAGACAATGTTCCATTAGTGGCTGCCTCAATGGGTATGTATGATATTGCAAAATATCCTCCTGACAGTTTTCTCTGGGAGTTCGTTGCCTATTGTGCAGGCACAGGCGGTTCTATTTTAATTATAGGCTCAGCCGCTGGGGTTGCTGCTATGGGTTTAGAAAAAATCCAATTCGGCTGGTACTTAAAGAAAATCAGCTGGCTAGCTTTAATTGGATATTTTTCAGGAATTGCCGTTTATATTCTGCAATACAATATGACGCACTAAAACTAATTGCAGCTTATTCTTCGTCACTCGTTTCGGCAGGATTCGCCGCTTCGCTTATTTCGCGAATGAGCTTAAACAGTTCGCGGCTACTTTTGGGTGTTTTTTGCGCAGCTTCTTCGCGTTGCGCGTTGCGTGTTAAGGTACGCAGTTGCTGAATATCAGCTTGCGGAAAACTGGCCAAAAATTCCTGCAACGCAATTGGCTCAGTAATTAAGCGCGTCCGCCAGCGCTCTAGCACATGAAAACGTGCATTTTCTTCATTGTTTTTGCCTTCCCATTTTTGCAGTTGCTCTATAATTGGTGCGCTATCCACATCACGCATTAATCTGCCCAGATATTGCAATTGGCGACGCACGGCGCCGTTAGCTGTCAAGCGCTTAGCCTCAAGCACCGCGTCGAATAAGGCTTCTGGCAGTGCCAATTTAATTAATTTATCTTTGGATAAATCTATTAATTTTTTACCGATACTTTGTGCAGCATCCGCCTCAGCTTTGAGCTTGGTTTTGCTGATGGGCACATCAGCTTCAGGGTCTATGGAGTAATTTTTTTCAGTCACGGCTTGTATTGGTTTCTAGTGGCTTTGATGTTAGCTACGGTATGATAGCAGTTTTAGTGTTTTCGCTTAAGCGGAATCAAGTTGAAGTGAATGGATAAGTTAGCAAAATGGATTTAAATACCTTAAAACAAATTACCCAAGATGTACTCAAGCTAGCCAAAATCGCGGGCGCAAGCTCGGCGGAGACTGAAGTGAGTTTTGGCACCGGACAAAATGTTTCGGTACGCATGGGTGAGACGGAAAATATTGAATATAACCGCGACAAAGGCATGTCCGTCACCGTGTATTTTGGTCAGCAAAAGGGTCACGCTAGTAGTTCAGACTTAAGCCAACAAGCATTAAAAGATAGCGTTGAAGCGGCATGTAATATTGCCAAATATACCGCAAAAGATGAGTTTTGCGGCTTAGCTGATGCGGCTTTAATGGCAGCTGAAATGCCAGATTTGGATTTGTATCATCCATGGAATATCAGCGTGGATGAGGCAATTGAAATCGCCAAGCGATGCGAAGCTGCGGCATTTGAAGTAGACAAAAAACGCATTACCAACTCAGAAGGCGCTGGCGTTTCTAATAGTGAGGGCGTATTTGCTTACGCCAATAGTCACGGCTTTGTTGGCGGTTATCCTAGCTCGCGCCACAGTATGAGCTGCTCTGTTATTGCAGAAGACGGCGATGCAATGCAGCGCGATTATTGGTACACCAATGCGCGTGATATGGCGGACATGGAATCTGCCGAATATGTAGGTAGATTAGCTGGTGAACGCACTGTGCGGCGCTTAGGAGCGAAAGCAATTAACACCTGCCAAGTGCCAGTTTTGTTTGAGGCACCATTGGCTTCAGGGCTTATTTCTTCACTTGTAGGAGCCGTTTCTGGCGGAAGCTTATATCGAAAATCCTCTTTTTTATTGGATAGTTTGGGCAAACAAATTGCATCCCCACTTTTAAATATCGAAGAATTGCCACACCTTAAAAAAGGGATTGCCAGCAGCCCGTTTGATTCTGAAGGCGTAGCAACGAAATCAAGAAAATTACTTGAAAATGGCGTGTTGCAAGGCTATATGTTATCCAGTTATTCGGCACGCAAATTAGGCATGCAGACTACTGGTAACGCGGGGGGTAGTCATAATTTAATCATACAATCTACAGGCCAGAATTTTGCCGAGTTATTAAAAATCATGGGGTCTGGTTTGCTTGTGACCGAAGTGCTGGGGCAGGGCTTGAATATGGTGACTGGCGATTACTCGCGCGGTGCAGCAGGTTTTTGGGTGGAAAATGGCGTGATTGCTTACCCAGTAGAGGAAATTACCATCGCAGGTAATATGAAAGATATGTTGATGCAGATTGTTGCGGTTGGTAATGATGTGATTCCGCAAAGCTCAAAACAAACGGGATCGATTTTAATTGAAAAAATGACTGTGGCTGCGGGCTAAACTATAGGCTAGGTGCCAACATTCATAAGCCTTCTGGGATATTGTTTTTAGGTTAAGGTAATAAAAAAGCCTCATATAGAGGCTTTTTTATTAATAAATCAACTACTTATTGTGCTGGTGCAGGTTCTGCAACAGGTGCTGCGGGAGTGTCTTCATCTGCGGGTTCAAAACCATCATCACGTTTATTGTTTGAAACACCATCAGCCACCAAGCTTTCACGGCGTTGCAAATAAGCATCTCGTGCAAACGCATAGGGATCAAGTGAAGCTTCATCTACAATATCTTTTGCATCAAGCAATTCTGTGCGCTTGTCTATAAACTGTGCAGCACGCAATTGGTTATGTAATCTTACTTGACCAATATTATGTGTATAAGTGATAGGATCAGTGGTTACAGTGTCAAA
>JANNFN010000098.1:0-8178 GCA_031379885.1 Methylotenera sp. | reverse complement strand
TCTGCCCGTAGCTCAACCGGATAGAGCACCAGCCTTCTAAGCTGGGGGTTACAGGTTCGATTCCTGTCGGGCAGACCAAATATTATCGTTTCAATGGTGGTTGTAGCTCAGTTGGTAGAGTCCAGGATTGTGATTCCTGTTGTCGTGGGTTCGAGCCCCATCAGCCACCCCATTTAAGCTTTTCAAATGTCTAATATAACCCTAATTTTTGAATAATTTGAGTTGTTGTTTTAGTCCTTCTGCTGCCATGGCATAGCCACCATCGCTACCATCTACAAAGTGTAAATGATTGCCAGTATAGGACTGTATTAAGCATGTTACTAAAGCTTCTTGTGATTTATGCATTCCATAAACTAGCTGCTTTGCCTCATATTTTGATTTTAAATAAGATTCCAACTTATCAGTTTGTGAGGCGCTTCCATCGATGACCATTTTTAAAATGCCATCAAATTTACGAAAGTCAGTGTTCTCGACAAGTTCGTTTCGGTATTGGCTCCATTTAACGGCTTTTGTATCTAAGTTACGAGCAAAAAGATATTTTCCAGCCAGACTCAGAAATAGCAGATTGATGAAATAACCTAACTTTCCTAGAACGCTAGATTGACTAGATCGGACGCGCCATTCATGGCCTAACAGTTTAGGGTTAAGTGTTAAGTGCATTTGGTTGGATCGCAGGGGATGATAATCTGCCACATCGCCGTAGATCGTATGAATTTTTTCATAAACATCTTGATAGATCTTTAGGTTGGTATCCGTGTCATCTGTCATCGCAGCTACTAGCAAAGAAAGCTTGTGCCCATTAAAATTGGGCACACCTTGCCATCTGCATTCAAATCCTTCAAAATTTGCTTCTGCAGGACCATCGCCTTCATGCACTGCTAAGACACCTAAAGCATCTGGCATCTTTACTCTGCGTTCAGCTTCTCCCCATCCGCGGCCAGAAAAAGTTGCATGTGTCATGTAATTGGACAGGCGCACTTTTCCTACATTCACCCATAAATCCTGACCAATTAGATCTTGTACTTTCACTAGACCAACACGCAAATTAAGACCAAAGCTTTCACGTGATAGCTTTTGAGTTCCACGTAAAGCTAAAATCACCTGCTTAATTAGGTTGTCTGGGATAGCAAATGTTGCCCCATCTCCCCCAAATACAAATGGGATTTCGATTTCTCTGTTCACATTAATCACAGCTGCAATGCAGGCTACGCCTACCGTATTAACTTTTTTGTAGTTACCAGCCGCAATAGCTTTTGTTGATTCGACCACATCCGCAACTACAATCCACCAGTCTTCAGGTAGAGGTACATGCAATCTAGTCTGAAGAGCTTCAGAAAAAGGTTCAAGAGGTACTAGGTCGCGATAAAAATAACGGCTATCATTCAAAGCTATACCCCTAAATTATTTATTTATTGAGCTTGAACGATTTTATGAACAAGTGCAAGCAGCAGAGAACCTGTGGTAGAGCTTGTAACAATACTGTCTAATAAAAGTAGGGCATATAAGGCAGAAACTAGCCTTTCTAAGGCAAACTAAGCAGATTTATTAGACAAGGAACATTGTTAATATATTTATTAATCATGCAGTTACGTAACTCTGCAACACGGATTGTGATTCCTATTGTCGTGGGTTCGAGCCCCATCAACCACCCCAACTTTCTCTTTCGTTATACTTAACACTTGTTTACCATTGATAGCCTGCTTTTTAACGGTTATAGTATCTTTAATAACAAAAACAACAATCGTTTTAAAATATAAGGATAAATCAATGGCAGATGTTCGTCCGGTGCTTATCATCATTGATGATGACCCACTGATTACCGATACCTTACACTTTGTGTTAAGCAAGCACTTTGAAGTGTGTGTGGCAGATTCGCGCGCGCAGGCAAAAAGCCTGCTGAGACAACTCGATGAGCCGCCGTCTCTAGCTTTGGTCGATTTAGGCTTGCCGCCTATGCAACATAAGCCTGACGAGGGCTTTAAGATGATTGGTGAATTACTCGCGCATTCACCTAGCATGAAAATCCACGTGCTTTCTGGTCAAAGTGACGATGTGAATGTGAAGCACGCATTGGCCCTAGGCGCGCTTGATTTTATCCCCAAACCTTGCGATGTAGATAAGCTAAAAGAGCTTTTACTTAATTCATTAAAAGTTCAAAGTGTTGAATTAACCGAGCTAGCAGATACAAAGCAAGCCGAAGACAAAAATGGCGGCATGATAGGCGAGAGCTTGCCTATGCAAACGCTGATTACGCAAATTCGCCAATTTGCTGATTCGCCTTTCCCTGTGTTAATTGAAGGCGAATCTGGTAGCGGTAAAGAGCGTGTGGCCAGCAATTTCCACCGTTTTAGTAAACGTGCAAAACATCCATATTTATCCATTAACTGCGCGGCTATTTCGCCTATGTTGGCGGAATCGATTTTATTTGGCCACGCCAAGGGTGCGTTTACTGGTGCCAATACTGCCAACGCGGGTTATTTTGAGGATGTAAATGAAGGCACACTTTTCTTGGATGAAATCGGCGAATTACCGCTAGAAATGCAGGCTAAATTACTGCGTGTGCTAGAAAATGGCGAGTATACGCGCGTGGGCGAAACGCAAGTGCGCAAAAGCAAAGCCCGCGTTGTAGCCGCTACTAATAGAGACTTACGTGCAGAAGTACGTGCGGGTAATTTTAGGTCTGATTTATACCATCGGTTGGGAGTTTTTGCCGTTAAGGTGCCGCCGTTGAGGGATTTGGCTGAAGACAGCTTGATATTGTTAGATCATTTCAACGCATTTTATGCGCGCGAAACTGGCCAGCAAGTTTTTAAATTGGACGATAAAGCCAAATCACGCTGGTTAAGTTATCATTTTCCAGGAAATGTGCGTGAGTTGCGCAATATTATTATTCGGCTCATTGCTAAGTACGCAGGTCAAACTGTCAATGAGATACAGCTATCAGCAGAGCTAGATTTATCGCGCCAAAACGAAGTAGATGGCGTGCCAGCAGCGATGAGCAACAGCGGAGATTTATCAGGCTATGCCATACAACATTTGCAAAACGAGGCCAATGTGAGTTTGGATCAAGTTTTAAAATCCTGGGAAAAAGCCTACGTAGATGCCGCCATGCGCATTACGCACGGCAATTTGAGCCAAGCCGCAAAAATGTTGGGTATCAACCGCACTACGTTGTATTCGCGCATTCAATTGCAGGAAGAGAATTAGTTAAACTTCATGTATTACGCGCATTTTGGCTTAAAAGAGCCGCCTTTCAAAATCACCCCAAATACCGAAGTTTTTTACACTGGTGGTAACCGTGGTGCGGTGCTGGATGCCTTAATCTACGCCATTACTAACGGGGAAGGCATTGTCAAAGTGGTGGGCGAAGTAGGTAGCGGCAAAACCACGCTGTGCCGCATGTTGCAAACCATGCTGCCCGATAAAATTGAGAGCATTTATCTCGCCAATCCCAGCGTTGCGCCAGAGGATGTGCTTCACGCTATTGCGTTTGAATTACAACTTAAATTACCCAAAAATGCAGATCGATTAAAAGTGATGCAAGTGCTACAAACTCACCTATTAGCGCGTCATGCAGCTGGTAAACAAGTGGTTATTTTTGTTGAAGAAGCGCAGGGTATGCCACTTGCAACTTTAGAAGAAATTCGACTGCTTTCTAATTTAGAAACCAAGCACGATAAGCTGTTGCAGATTGTATTATTTGGTCAGCCGGAGTTGGACGAAAATCTTAACCAAACCAATATTCGCCAACTGCGCGAGCGCATTACTCATAGTTTCAACTTGGCGCCGTTGCAGCAAAAAGAAATCAGCGAATATTTGATGTTTAGGTTACGCTCTGCAGGATATTTTGGGCCGCCTTTGTTCAATGCGGCGGCGATTAAAAAACTAGCCAATGCGGCAGATGGCTTGGTGCGGCGCGTGAATATTTTGGCAGATAAATCATTGTAAGCAGCATTTGCTGAAAATGAATACCAAGTCACGCCCAAGCACGTACAAGCGGCGATTGGAGATAGTGAGTTTGGCGTAGAAGCATCAAAAAAACAAGCAAAAAAATCTCAGATGTTCATTTGGGGCGGATTGCTGGCTTTGGGCTTAGTGCTTGGTTATGCGGCAAGTTTGTGGTCGCAAAAACCTAAAAATAATGCAGAAAATATTGCGGTTGAAACGCAGCAAAAAACTGCCGCAGTTGCAGTTAAAACAGAGGTAGTAGCCCCTGAAGTTAGTGTAAATGCGAATAATAATGTCGCTAAAATATCTGCCCTGCAGCCCAATGTCTATAAGCCTCCCAGCTCTGCTCAAATTGCGGCGCCTATTCAAACCGAGGATATTTTAACAGCACGCTTAAACGCAACAGCAGTTTGGCTCGCAAGCCAAGCGCCAACTACGGTGAGTATTCAATTGATGGGTGCGAGCAGCGAAACCCAACTAAAATACGATCTTGAAGCGCTAAGCCAACAAATTGAGTTGGATAATATTTATGTGTACAGAACTAAGGTAAATAATATGCCATTTTTAACCGTTTTATATGGCAACTTCCCCAGCCGTTTAGAGGCTATTCAGGCACTTCATAAACTGCCAGTCGAAATTCAAAAAAATCGCCCTCAACTGCGCACTATTGCTGGTGTGTTGCAAGAAACTAAATAAATTTGCTAAAAAGGTAAATTTATAAAAGTTTCAATTAGTTAGTATTGCAATTTAATCTAGATTATGCGATAACAGTCGAAGTGTAAAAATCTTTGGGAGCGGGCACGTCGTGCTTAACAAAAATATTAAAACTTCTTTGGCTAAGCTTGGTACTAAGTTTGGTTTAGTGGCTGTGATTGCTTTGATGCTTGCAGCTTGTGCGCATCAATCAAAAGTAAAGCCTTCTGCAGGGCATATTGACGGTAAAACAGCAAACCCGCAAGTCAATCAGAATGCGGCTCCCAGCGCACCTATTCCTAAGCTGGTCAGAAGTGCTCCACAATTGCCGCCACCTAAAGCCACAACCAAAGCGCAAACCTACAGCGTGGTCGTCAATGAGGTTCCCGTAAAAGAAATTTTGTTTGCACTAGCGCGTGAAAGTAAAATTAACGTAGATATACATCCTGCCATTCAAGGCCGCGCCACCTTAAACGCGGTCGATCAAACCTTGCCAGCCATTCTAGAGCGCCTAGCAAAGCAGGTGGATTTGACATACAAAATGGATGGCGATGTGCTGTACATTGCACCAGATTCGCCAGTATTGCGTATTTATAAAGTGGATTACGTGAATATGAACCGTGACACCAAGGGCTTTATTGGTGCAGATGGTCAAATATCCAGCGCCTCACAAAGTTCGGGTGCTGGCGGAACGGTTAGTAGCAGTGCAGGCAACGGCGCCAATAATAGCTCGCGCACCTCAGTAGATAGCACTTCTAAAAACCACTTGTGGGAATCATTGATTATAAATATTAAAGAGTTATTGGCGGAAACAGATAAGGAAGTCATTGTGACGCGGATTGGTACGGCGGGGGAATCGAAACGGACTGAAGGGAAAACAGCTGGTGCGAATGGTACGACCATCACCATTAATACCGATAGCGCAAAAGCAGAGGCAGAAGATAGAGATCGGCAGAAATCGGAATATAAAACTTTGTTGGCGGCTAATGTAATCGCCAATGCGGAAACGGGCGTGATTAGTGTGCGAGCGACCAATAGGCAGCATGAAAAAGTGCAAGAATTTATTGACAAGGTAATGGGCAGTGCCAAAAAACAAGTATTGATTGAGGCGACTATTGTCGAAGTGACTTTAAGTGATAATTATAAGGCGGGAATAGACTGGAGTCGGCTTGGTAAGTTGGGTAGTGCTGGTTTTGTGTTTTCACAAGTGTTAGGCCCTCAGGTAGGAGCTGTCGTAAGCGCAGCCAGCATCACTCGTGCTTCGGATAGTCCAGGTATTATTGCTGGCTACACTAATGGCAAGCGTGGCATATTAAGCTCTGTGCAATTGTTAGAGCAGTTTGGCAATACCAAGGTGCTATCTAGCCCGAAATTAATGGTGTTGAATAATCAAACGGCAGTGCTTAAAGTGGTGGATAACTTAGTTTATTTCACTGTGCAATCTCAGATATCTCAGTCGGCAAGCGGCGTAGCTGGTACGAACCTTCAGTCGGTAACTACGACGCCAAATACAGTACCAGTGGGTGTTGTGATGAGCGTTACACCGCAGATTAACGATACGGGTAATGTGAATATTAATGTAAGACCCACAATCACAAGCCTGATTAGATATGTGCAAGACCCTAACCCAGATATTCCAGGTAATGATGGCATTCCTGAAATACGAACGCGTGAAATGGAGTCCTTACTTCAAGTTGGTAGCGGTAATATCGCAGTGCTGGGCGGCTTGATGCAAGATGAAATTAAAAATAATACAGACTCAGTTCCTGGTTTGAGTAAGGTGCCAGGGGTGGGAAAGGTTTTTCAAGGTAAAAACGATTCAAACTTAAAAACAGAGCTGGTGATTTTTCTGCGCCCAACCGTTATCCCAAACGCTAGTTTAGAAAGCGATGAATTGCAAAGCTACAAACAATATCTTCCTGCGCAACAATTACAAAATGTATTAGAAGAAGCGAATTAACTAGTGAGGCAATTGAATAATGAGCCTGCTAATTAAAGCACTAGATAAAGCCCAGAACGCTAAAACTGAGCAAGTACAAGCCGAGAATGAAAAAGCCGAGCGTGCGAATGCTAAACAAAAGCAGCCTGAAAAAGGCAAGGCTAAAGATGAAGCGAAAACTGAATCTAGCTCAGATTTAGAATTATCGTTAAGTCCTACTGAAAGCGCGCTTGCAGAACCTAGTATTGCATCACTGGCTAAGGCTAGCGCACCTACTGCACAACAGGTTACTCAGACTTCCAGTCAAATCGCCAGTCAACTTAATAGCCAAACCAATAAAGCGATTACAGCCCCTTTAAGCAATTCAACTGTTACAAATTCGCCTAAAAACGCTGCTAATGTATTTTCTGCCAAAGGTGCGGAGGCTACGAATCAAAATACAAGGTTAGCCCTGATAGGCGGCGCGGGTTTGGTGGCGCTACTGGGAATGGGGCTGTATTTCTATCAGTTTGTTGATAGCACACCCGATGTGGTGATTCCGCCGCGACCTTTAGAACAGGTAGCTATCGCTCAACAACCTGAAAGTAACGCAGCTTTACCTGAGATGCCAGCGGACGAAGCGCCGATGCCGCAAGTGTTTGAGCCTGATGAAACATTACAATTGGCTGAACAGCAAGAAGCGCCAATAAAAAAAATGGCCAAGAAACAGGGTGCTAGCGGTAGTGAAGATGAAGTTGTTGTTGGCGAAAGTGTATCTGATGAAATGATCGTTGACAGTAATGAAGCCGCCGCACCTGTAAAAGCAAACAAAAAAAGTCGCAAATCAAAATCATTACAATTTGGTGAGGTTATTGCTTCGCCAAGTGCTTCTATTAGCGTGACCAAAACCATGCCACAAGCGAGTGTTAATCCAACTTTAATGAGCGCTTATGACGCCTATAACGCAGGTAAAGACGCCGAAGCGCAAAAGCTCTATAAGCAAGTGTTACAGCATGACGTGCGTAATGTGGATGCATTATTAGGGTTGGGCGCGATTGCATCACGGCAAGGCCGCGATGCGGATGCCAATGGTTGGTATGGCAAGGCGCTCGAAATTGACCCAAGAAACAATATCGCCCAAGCGGCCTTGTTAGATAGCCAGCTACAAGGTAACGAGGAAAATAACGAAAGTCGCATAAAAAATATGCTGGCTAGACATCCTGATGATGTTAATTTACATGTGGCATTGGGTAATTTATACGCCGAGCAAAATCAGTGGCCAGCCGCACAGCAAGCTTATTTTGATGCTTATAGTTTGAAGCCTAACGCAGATAACGCTTTTAATTTAGCGGTGAGTTTGGACCAAATGGGCAAGCCAAAATTGGCCTTACCTTATTATCAAAGAGCGTTAGCACAAGCATCCACTACAAGTAGCATAGATAAAGCCGCGCTGGAAGCGCGTATAGCGGCAATTCAATAACTAATAATAATGGCAATAATTAAATAATGGCAGTACTAAAAAATGGCTGAACTTAAATAATGGCAGAGCAACGACGTAAATTACGCTTAGGCGAATTGATGATACAGCAAGGCTTGATCAGTCAGGATCAGCTGCGTAT
>JANNFN010000039.1:0-21045 GCA_031379885.1 Methylotenera sp. | reverse complement strand
CAATCACTCCCCAATTTATCAAGAAGTTTATGTAGTCACGAATTTGGTAACTAGTGTCTTCTGCTTTGCGTTGATGTTCATCATGAAATGGCATGAGCTCAGCTAAACTTGATGGTGTCTCAGATTTTATTGCGAGGAATTCAAGAAGCGAAATCTGTGTGCCATAGATTCTGGCAAATAAGCGTTCTGCACCGTAGTTAAATAAAAGTTGCCTATATTCAATTACTGTTTCGGCAGGATAATGTCGCGCATAATTTACTGCCTCTTTTGCGAATGGTTCATTTGCTAGTTCCAGAGGGAGTTGCTCATCAGTGTGAAGTGTCCCAGTTGCGTTAGCTTGAGCGCTGGCTTCAGCAGCTAAAGCTAGCCTATCTTCTGTGGGGTTTGCATTGTCTTTTTGTTGTGAGGGAGGAACGGCAGTGAATTTTTGACCGAAAATATTACCTTCAACCAATCGCTTAAGAAAATCATCAATTGCTGTGCGGAAACGAGATATAAAGAGCATAGCAATTAAAAGCGCTACAGGTGGCCAGCTGAGGATGACCTTCAAGTATTCAAGCAACATTTTCCAATCAATTACGCACATGATAGCTCCTTAGACATTGTTGCTTAATTTATCAATGTTGCTTTACGTGTTCACCCGCTTTAAGTTTGTACTTGGTGCCGCAATATGGGCAAGCCACTTGCCCAGTGGCGGCAATATCTAAAAACACACGCGGATGCGACGACCAAGCCGCGACGGCATCGGTAGGGCAGTGCAGCGGCAGGTCTTTTGCAGTGACTTCGATTTCTTTTACGTCGGACATTTTAGTGAGATTTTACTTTAGAAATCAGTGGAAATTTACTGGGGTCGCGTACCGATTCAACTGACAAATCAATATCTAAACTCGGCCAGTAAAGGTGGTCTGCGCTTGGGCGTTCTACGTTGGTGATTTGTGCGATAGTGGCCTCTTTAAACCACGGAAAATCTGCATAAGATAAAAATAATTCTTCGTCTGATGCGAGCAGCCAAAAGCCTTGGCTTGAAACCAATGAGACTTCGACTGTTGAAGGATTAAGCTCCAAAGTGTTGTTTCCAAGCATTTAGAATCTCCTCACGATGTTGTTGCACCAATAATAACGCTTCGCTCACTTGTTTGCTATTTAAACCTTTGTTTAAAGCTAGCTCAATGTTGGGCTCTAGCCAAAATTTCGCTTCGCCATCCGTGTGTGCTACGTGTATGTGAATGCGCGATTCTTCTCGTGAAAAGAAAAAGAAACGAAAAGAGCCTTCACGAAATACGGTAGGTGCCACTATTTAAGCACCCATTTAAACCAGCGTCAGCCAATTGGCGTGTTTAGCCGATTTACCTTTAACCACATCAAAATACATGGCTTGTAGTTTTTCGGTAATCGGGCCACGTGTGCCGCTGCCAATGGCGCGGTTATCCAGCTCGCGAATAGGCGTGACTTCGGCCGCGGTGCCGGTAAAAAAGGCTTCATCCGCGCAATAAACTTCATCACGAGTGATGCGCTTTTCGATGACTTCTAGGCCAATTTCTTTTGCCAATTGTACGATGGTATCTCGGGTAATGCCTTCCAGCGCGCTTGTTAAATCTGGCGTGTAAAGCTTGCCTTTACGCACAATAAATACATTCTCGCCCGAGCCTTCGGCAACAAAACCATCTACATCCAGCAATAAAGCCTCATCGTAGCCATCTTGCGCGGCTTCTTGGTGCGCTAAGATAGAGTTCATGTAGTTGCCATTGGCTTTGGCTTTGCACATGGTGATGTTTACATGGTGACGCGAGAACGAGCTGGTTTTAACGCGGATGCCTTTAGTCAATGCTTCGTCGCCCATGTAGGCGCCCCAGCTCCACGCCGCGCAAATCACGTGCGTGCTCAAGGATTTCGCGGCAATGCCCATCGCCTCTGCCCCGTAAAACGCCATGGGGCGGATGTAGGCAGATTCTAGTTTGTTTTCGCGTACGGCAGCTTTTTGCGCTTCCATGATGGTGGCTTTATCAAACGGCATTTTCATTTGCAAAATGTGCGCGCTATTAAACAGCCTGTCAGTATGATCTTGCAGGCGGAAAATCGCCGCGCCTTTGTCTGTTTTGTAGGCGCGAACGCCTTCAAACACGCCCATGCCGTAATGCAAGGTGTGGGTGAGTACGTGTGTAGTCGCGCTGCGCCAATCTACTAATTTGCCGTCGTACCAAATTACGCCGTCGCGGTCTGCCATTGAGCTTGGTATTGCCATGTTGCTACTTTCTAAACGAATTTTGTAAAAGTAATATTGTAAACCAAGCAGTGAATTTATTGCTTATGTTAGAATCAAATGCTTGCTAATTAGCTATTTTGTGATGAAAAAACCATGAAAAAAATATTCGTTTTTACATTTTTGTTGATGACTACTGCTTTATTTTCGGCGTGCAGCCCTGCTGGAACGCCTACACCATTTGTCGCAACTGATATTACCGGTGCAGACTTTGCTAAAACTTTAACGCTGACTGACCATAACGGCAAGAAGCGCAATATGACCGAGTTTAAAGGCAAGGCGGTGGTGCTGTTTTTTGGCTACACGCATTGCCCAGACGTATGCCCAACTACTATGAGCGATTTAAAGCAGACCATGAAACTGCTGGGCAAAAAATCAGATGAAGTACAAGTGTTGTTTGTAACGGTAGACCCGCAACGTGATACACAAGCTGTGCTAGCGCAGTTTGTACCCTCATTTGACAAACGCTTTATTGGGTTGTGGGGTAGCTTGCAAGAAACTGCAGAAGCCTTAGCTAACTTTAAGATTTTCTATTCTAAAGTAGAAGGTAAAGGCCCGAACGATTATACGATTGACCATAGCGCTGGCATGTATGTGTTTGATAAATTAGGAAAAATTAGACTCTACATGGGTTACGGTCAAAAGCCTGCGGATATAGCGAGCGATATTAGTAAGTTGCTATAAACGATGCAGTTGCGGCGATAGCGCCTTCAGTTCTTTCTCTACCACCTTGTAATTGGGGAACAGGCTTTCTAGCACTGCATAAAACTTGGCAGAGTGATTCATTTGTTTTAAGTGCGCCAGCTCGTGGCAAATGACGTAGTTGATAATATGCGGCGGCGCTTGTAGTAGACGCCAGCTTAGACGCACTTCGCCACGGTTGTTGCAACTGCCCCAGCGCGATTGCGCGTTAGAGAGTGTGAGCGGCGGGGTGGCTACGCCCAGTTTTGCGGCCAAAATCTCTATCCTGCGGCTAAAATCTAACGCTGCTTGCTTTTTATACCACTGAATAACCATACGGCTGCAAGCCTCATGGTTATTGGGTTTCACGCATGAATAACCAGCTTCAGCTGATATATTCTGCGGGGACAACCCTTGCGGTTGCAGGCTTCCACTGGAATGTTTTAGTCCAGTGACAGCTACTTTTAATATGTTTTGCTCAAAAACTGGCGCTTTTTTACGTGGATTTTGCGTAATATTCAGCTGAATATCACTGCCCAAATACAGCAAATGTTCACCATCTATCCACTGTATTTTTTCGACCTGATTTGCTTCGCGTGCTTGTAGTTTATTTAAAATCCAGTTAGATTTTTCTTGCAGAATTTGATTAAGCTGAAACTCGAAAATACGCTTTGGCGCATGTACCACTAAGCCATTTTCAGTGATTTTTAGGCCAACGGTGCGGCGCGGGCGACGTTCAAGCAAATACGAAATCGTCTCGCCGTTTGAAAGGGTTAAGCTCTGTTGCATCACAGTTTTAACTGCTCCGCCTCAATCCAATCTTCCACTTGTTGGTTCAGCGCATCGGCTTTTAACCCAGCAGTTTCAATCGGCTTGCCAATGCTCACAGTAATCGTGCCGGGTGTTTTTATAAATGCATTTTTACGCCAAAATAAGCCTGCATTATGCGCAACAGGCACTACGGTTGTATGTGTATGTGTGGCCAACCATGCGCCGCCAATGTGATATTTGCTGCGTTCGCCCGGTGCGATACGTGTACCTTCGGGGAAAATCACCACCCACAAACCTTTGGCGAGCCTGTCTTTACCGTATGTGACCAGTTTTTTAAGCGCTTCGCGTCCTGCGCTACGGTCAATGGGGATAGTATCCATTGCCATCCATGCCCAGCCAATGATAGGAATATACAAAAGCTCGCGTTTTAACACCCAAATTTGCGGAGGAAAAATTACTTGCAGCGCAATCGTCTCCCACGCGGATTGGTGTTTGCACAAAATGATGGAGGGATGACTAGGGATATTCTCACGTCCGCGCACTTCAAACCCTAAATTACATGTAAGTTTGAGCCAAAATAAACTGCAGTGTGCCCAATAGCTAGCTACGCGCGAGCGAGTAATACCGCTAAATGGCAAGCATAAAATGACCAATAGGGAAAATATTGGTGAAATGATGAGCATGCCTAAAAAAAACAAAAGGGAGCGCAAAAAAAACATAGGTTATTATAAATCTTCGGTAATAATGTGCTGCGCCGCTTCGTTTAAATCGGCAAAAATCAAAGTATTTTTTGGCAATTTTTTATCAGCTAATTGATCTTGCTCAAGCGTTTCCTCACCCTTGCCAGACCGCACCAGTATTGGCTTGCAGCCTGCATCGCTAAATGCTTGTAAATCACGTAATGAATCGCCAATTGCATATACGTCAGACAATTCCACAGAAAATCTGCGCCCTATATCTTCAATCATGCCAGTTTTGGGCTTGCGGCAATTGCAATTATCATCCGCCGCATGTGGGCAATAAAACATTGCATCAATACGCCCGCCCATTTGCGCTAGCGCGCGGTACATTTTGTCGTTAATCGCGTTCAGCGTCGTCATGTCAAACAAACCGCGCGCAATGCCGCTTTGATTAGTCGCAATCGCAATGCGAAAGCCAGATTGATTGAGCAACGCAATCGCTTCCAAGCTACCAGGAATCGGAATCCACTCATTCGTATTTTTGATGAAATTGGCGCTGTCTTGGTTGATGACGCCGTCTCTATCTAAAATGACTAGTTTCATGGTTTTAAGTCTTAACTCGCAAGTTTAGATAAATCCGCTACGCGGTTCATGGTTTGGTGGAGCGTTGCGAGTAAACCTAAACGGTTGGCTTTAAGCGCAGGGTCATCTGCATTCACCATCACGTTATCAAAAAAGTCATCCACAGGTGCTTTAAGTGCGGCAAGTGCTTGCAGCGATGCTGTGTAATCGCCACTTTCAAACAGTTTGTCGGCTTGCGGTTTTACTTTGCTTAGAGCGGTGTTGAGTGCAATTTCAGCAGGCTCTTTCAGTAAACTTTCCTTCACTTCCGCCTTCACTTCGACTTCTACTTTTTTGAGGATATTTCCTATACGTTTATTTGCTGCAGCTAATGCAGGTGCTTCAGAGAGCTTCACAAAAGACTTTACTGCATCAATGCGTTTTGGTAAATCTGACCATACCGTCATCCCTGATGCATTCAGTGATGCTTCAACTTCATCTGCTGAGTTGCCTAAATCACGCAGATAACTCTTTAGTCTTTCTACAAAGAACTGATCTAATTCAATCACATCAAAATTGACTGATTTAAATTGAGGAGTGGTCAACGCTCGCAACTCATGAAATTGTAGAGGTAGATTTTTTTCTATCAATATTCTTACGATACCAAGCGCATGGCGGCGTAAGCCAAACGGATCTTTATCGCCTGTTGGTTTTTCACCAATGCTAAATAAGCCGACTAAAGTTTCTAATTTATCCGCTAAAGCGACTATCACACCAACCTGGCTACGCGGCAGCTCGTCCCCCGCAAATCTTGGCTTGTAGTGGTCTTCAATCGCAAAAGCTACATCATTATCTAAACCTTCGTGATGCGCGTAATAGCGCCCCATAATGCCTTGCAATTCGGGGAACTCGCCGACCATGTCGGTAATTAAATCGGCTTTCGATAGTTTGGCGGCAAGTTCAACTTTGCTTACTAAGCTTGCATCACCTAATTGTGTGGCAATGGCCTTAGCAATGGCGACTACACGGGTATTACGCTCACCTTGTGAGCCTAACTTATTGTG
This sequence comes from Methylotenera sp., assembly GCA_031379885.1. GTDB lineage: Bacteria > Pseudomonadota > Gammaproteobacteria > Burkholderiales > Methylophilaceae > Methylotenera_A. Next base: position 15,028 of record JANNFN010000039.1, on the reverse strand, counting down.
ATAAACCACTTTGCCTAAACCTTCTAGGCGGCTTTCTAGTGTTTTTTTACGGTCTTGGTCGAAGAAGAATTTCGCATCTGCCAAACGTGGTCGCACGACGCGTTCGTTGCCGCCGATGACTTTGCTTGGGTCTTTGGGCGAAATGTTAGATACGATTAAAAACTTATTAGTGAGTTTGCCATTCGCATCTAAAAGTGGAAAGTACTTTTGATTCGCCTTCATGGTCAAAATCAAACATTCTTGCGGAACCTCTAAATATACGCTTTCAAACTGGCCTAGCAGCACATTTGGCCGTTCTACCAACGCGGTGACTTCGTCTAATAGCGCATCATCTTCAATCGGTTTAAGGTTTTCTTTAGCTGCCGCAGCTGTTAATTGGCGCGCAATTTCGGCTTTACGTTCGGCAAAGCTGGCAATTACTGCACCTTCGTTCAGCAATTGTTCGGCATAGCTATCTGCATGATTTAATGTTATTTTTTCATTTCTAGCTTCAAAACGGTGGCCGTAGGTAATGTTGCTAGAGTTAAGCCCAAGCGCGCTAATCGCAATGGTGCTACTGCCGTGCATCGCTACCAAGCCATGCGCAGGGCGCACAAAATTGACTGAGCTCCAGCCATCTGCCAATTGGTAGGTCATCACTTTTGGAATCGGCAATTTAGCCAATGCTTCATCTAAGGCTTTTTGTAAGCCTTCGGGCAAATTAACTCCAGTTTGCATGGCGTCAAAAAATAGTACGTCGGCTTTACCGTCGTTTTCTTTTCTTAATTTTGCAACCGCAGACTCATCCATAGATATATCCAAACCCAGACCTTGCAAGCGTTTTATTAGGGCAGGCGTGGCATTGCCATTGGCGTCTAACCCAACGCTAGCAGGCATGAGCTTTTGCGACACTTGTTTATCTGCTGCTTTATCCATGACATAACTAATATGCGCTGCTAAACGACGTGGTGTAGCAAAGGCAGTAACGACTGCATTATCAAGCGTTAAGCCTTGCAACTTTAAATTTTCAAACAATACACTTGAGAATGCTTCGCCCAGCTTATTCAGTGCTTTCGGCGGCAACTCTTCTACAAACAATTCTACTAATAGATTTTTGTTGTGCGGATTCTTTTCCATACTATGCTGCAGCTTTCTTGCTTAAATCTAACATGACTTCATCAGCCCATTCTTTTGGCGCCATCGGGAAGCCAAGTCTGGCGCGGCTATCCACATAGCCAGCAGCCACATTGCGTGCCAAATTTCGAATGCGCCCCATATAACTGGCGCGTTCTGTGACGCTAATTGCGCCGCGTGCATCCAGCAAATTAAAGGTGTGTGCAGCTTTTAATACTTGCTCATAAGCAGGTAGCGGCAATTTTGCTTCAATCAAATGTTGCGCTTGTTTTTCGTGCGCGGTAAACGCGCTGAATAAAAACTCCACATCAGAATGTTCAAAATTATAGGTGGATTGTTCTACTTCATTTTGTTTGAATACATCGCCATAGCTTAAATCGCGCGCACCGTTGCTGCCTTTGGAATATACCAAATCATATACGCTATCTACGCCCTGCAAGTACATGGCTAAACGCTCTAAACCGTAAGTAATTTCGCCAGTAATAGGTTTGCAGTTAATGCCGCCCACTTGCTGAAAATAGGTAAATTGTGTGACTTCCATGCCGTTTAACCAGACTTCCCAGCCCAATCCCCAAGCGCCCAGCGTCGGGTTTTCCCAATCGTCTTCTACAAAACGGATGTCATTCTTTTTCAGGTCGAAACCCAGTGCTTCCAGGCTGCCTAAATATAACTCCAAAATGTTGGCTGGCGCGGGTTTCAACACGACTTGATATTGATAATAATGCTGCAAACGATTTGGATTTTCACCATAGCGACCATCTTTTGGGCGGCGGCTGGGTTGCACATAAGCCGCTTTCCACGGTTCTGGACCTAAAGCGCGCAAGAAAGTAGCGGTGTGCGAAGTGCCAGCACCTACTTCCATGTCGTAAGGTTGTAGCAGTGCGCAACCTTGTTTATCCCAATATTGCTGTAAATTTAATATGATTTGTTGGAAGGTCAACATTTGTGTGTTTTTATAATTGCGAAAGGCTAGATTTTACCTTGTTTTATGAGCAAGCTATAGCGTTTTGCGCCTAATCACGAAAGCAATTGCTCCAAAACAAAAGAGGATAAACGGCCAATTGCCCCAGCGTACATATGGCGTACTGCCTGTGAAGCCTTGTGCAGTCACATTTAGCGTGATTTGTTGGTCGTGCGGCGCGTGGGCCAAAACATAACCTTGTTGGTCGATTGCGGCGGTTGCGCCAGTATTGGTCGCGCGCAACATCATGCGGCCAGTTTCAAGCGCCCGCGCTTGGCTAAATTGCATGTGCTGATCTGCAGCATATGATTGACCGTACCAAGCGTCGTTGCTGATGTTGACCAGTAGTGTTGCCTCGGGTAACTGGTGAATGATTTCATTGCCAAATACGTCTTCGTAGCAAATATTCACCGCAATTTTTTGCCCGACCAAGTTCATGGGTTTTTGCTGTGTCCCGCCGCGAGATAAATCGCTTAGTGGCATATGTAGCCAATCGCGATAAATCCAACCAAACACTTGTTTTAATGGAATAAACTCACCAAACGGCACCAAGTGATTTTTAGAATAATATTGCGTTTTTGCACTACCAAAACTCAATGCGCTGTTGTAATAGCGATCATAATCTGGCTGAGTTACTGATGAGCTCACTTGCACTAGGCCAACCAATATATCGCCGCCATTTTGCTTGGCGTGTGCGGTGAGTGTGTTTTTTACTGAAGGGTCGAGCTGGCTGGCGAGCACTGGTAGCGCGGTTTCTGGTAACACAATCAGCTGCGCTTTGCTGGCTTTTGTCATCGCAATATATTGATCAATGGTGCTTTGCGCAGTTTCAGGTGACCATTTTTCGTCTTGTGCAATATTGCCTTGCAACAGCGCAACTGAAATGGGTTTGCCAGTTGGCGCTGTCCATTCGACGATTTTTAATACATTACCAGTGACAATAATCAGCACAAACGCCACGATGGCGTTGCGCTTGAAAATTAAGCTGGGTTTGCTAAACCAATGTGCGATTAACGCCGCAATAAAAACGGTGATGACAGAAACGCCGTACACGCCTACAAGCGGCATGTAGCCTGACAGTGGGCTGTGCGGAGTCTGAGAATAACCCATTGTTAGCCAAGGAAAACCTGTGAAAATCCAGCTACGAATCCAATCGGATAATCCCCATAAAACAGGAATAGTGATGATTGCAAAACCCAATTTTTTGCTGAAATAACCTACTAAACCCACAAATAGTGCCATGAAGGCACATAAACAAAACGTGCAAAAGCCCGCGAACCACCACGGCATGCCGCCAAAATCGTGCAGGCTAATGTAGATCCAATAAATGCCAACGCAATATAGGCCAAGACCATAGCTGAAGCCCAATATCCATGCGGCTCGTGGCGTGCTTGTTTTTAACCATAAATAACATAATCCAACAAGTGAAACTATGCTCGCAGAGAAAATATAGAATGGTGCAAAACCCATTACAGCAAGGGCACCAAGAGCGATAGCAATTAAAAATGCAGGAAATTTTTTTGGCATAAATGGTGTATAAATACTAAGAATTAGACACGATTGTACGTGTTTGTAGAGGTTTTCTGCAAAAAAGTGGAATTTAAGTGATTGACATTTTGCGCACTAACGATTTATATTTCCCCTTGTGGTTCCGTAACAAAATAAAATAACTTGAGGAGAATAAGTATGAGTATGGCATCGGAATTTAAAGAATTTGCCCTTAAAGGCAATGTGATGGACTTAGCAGTCGGTGTGATTATCGGCGGTGCTTTTGGCAAAATTGTAGATTCATTGGTGGGTGATATCATCATGCCTATTGTCGGCAAAATTATCGGCAATGTTGATTTCTCAAATATGTACGTGGCACTGAGTGGTCAAGAAGCAGGCTTAGCGCTAGCAGAAGCTAAAAAAGCAGGCTCAGTATTGGCTTACGGTAACTTTATTACAATCGCAATCAACTTCATTATCTTAGCGTTTGTAATTTTTCAATTGGTTAAAATGATGAACCGTATGAAAAAAGCAGAATCTCCTCCTGCGCCACCACCAACACCAGATGACATCTTACTGTTACGTGAGATTCGTGATGCTTTGAAAAAATAAGCAAGTTTCTCTGCAAATAAAAAAGGCGCTTCAAGCGCCTTTTTTTTACATGCCAAATTAAATGTTTGGTTCGACTAAGCTTGGCTCACCCTGTGGCAACTCGTAGACCTTCCCGTCATCATTGTCATCCAAGTTTTCGTGATTCAGAAACACCACTTGCACCACTTTGTCATCAATAAAGTCTAATTCGGTGGTTGGATAATAGCTACCATCTTCCGCAGTATTGATCTTGTGATAGTGCCAAATAGAGGCAGCAATTCTGCCAGACCCTTTAACTTTCACATCCTCAGCTTTGACTGGCTCGCCAAATTGGGCAACAATGGTCGCTTTGTTATGTTTATTAATAGCCTCTACAAAGGCTTTTTCTTCAGTAGGGATTTTACCAGCTAGCGGTTTCGCTTCTTCTGCCAAGCAAACGCCAGCAAGCATAGTGTTTGATGCGAGTAAAACGGCTAATGACCAATTTTTCATACATATCTCCTAAATATACTAGTTATGAGATGACAAAATAAATTTAGTTCGTTTTATTTTACTATGGATGCAAAATTTAGGTCGATTCAATCGGGAAAGGCTCACCTGGTATTACTTCTACCAGTATAGAATGTAAGCGCCTACTATCCGAACGAAGCACACTAATGCTCAAATTCTCAATCACTATAGAATCGCCACGCTTGGGTAAGTGACCAAATTTATTGACCACTAATCCGCCAATGGTGGAGAACTCTTCATCGCTAAATTGCGTGCCCACTGCCTCATTAAAATCGCCAATTTCGGTGAGCGCTTTTACGCGGTAATGGCCTTTGGCGTCTTTTAGAATATTGTCTTCATCTTCGTCGTAATCGTATTCATCTTCAATATCGCCGACAATTTGCTCCAGCACATCTTCAATTGTAATCATGCCCGCCACCCCGCCATATTCATCTACCACAATGGCAATGTGGTTGCGGTTGCTACGGAATTCTTTCAGTAACACATTTAAGCGTTTAGCTTCGGGGATAAACACTGCTGGGCGCAACATATCACGTACATTAAAGTCTTCGCCAGCGTAATAACGTAACAAATCTTTGGCCAGCAAAATGCCAATCACATCGTTTTTGTCGTCTTCAATCACAGGGAAGCGCGAGTGGGCAGTTTCAATCACATGCGGAATAAACGTTTCGGGCGGGTCGGTAATATCGATGACATCCATTTGCGAGCGCGGAATCATCACATCCCTCACTTGCATCTCGCTCACTTGCAAAACGCCTTCTATCATGGCGAGCGAGTCAGCATCCATCAGGTGGTTTTCATACGCGCCGTGTAACAGCTCTACAAGCTGTTCGCGGTCTTCTGGTTCGCGCAGCAAAAAATTGCTCAAACGCTCTAATAAAGTGATTTTGTTACTTTGCTTTTCCGGGTCGGAGGCCATTAGGTGGCGTCCTCAGTAATGAGATAAGGGTTAGCATACCCTAATTTGGCCAAAATAGAAATTTCCAGGCTTTCCATTAATTCCGCCTGCGCCTCGGTTTCGTGGTCGTAACCATGCAAATGCAAAATGCCATGCACGGTAAGGTGCGCATAATGCGCCTCTAGCGGCTTATTTTGTGCTTTTGCTTCAGCCTCAACCACTGGTGCGCATATAATGATATCGCCCATCAAATGCGGAGTTTCGGTGAGCGGAAAAGTCAGCACATTGGTCGCATAATCTTTGCCGCGATAAGTGCTATTCAGCTCCAACCCTTCTTGCGCGTCTACAATGCGTACCGTCACCTCAGTATCCACACGCAGCGCGGCTTTCGCCCATTTTTTAAATAACACTTTTGTTGGAATGTTAGCCAATTGGCTGGCGATTTGAATAGAAAAAATTAACTGTGGCATTTAACAATTATATAATCAAATGAGACATCTAAATATACAAACTTGGAGTGTGGAAAATCATGCTTGATTTAAGTTTTACCTTCACTGCAGAATGCTGGCTGTGGCAGAGCACCACAACTGCTTGGCACTTTATTACTTTGCCAAAAGTTGCATCGGAAGAAATTAAATTTTTTGACGAAAATATGCACGAAAAACGCCGTGGTTGGGGTGCGGTGCGCGTGTTGGTGACGATTGGCAATACGACTTGGGAAACCTCGATATTTCCGTCTTCAGAATTGAAAGCATATATTTTGCCCATTAAAGCGGACGTTCGAAAAAAAGAAAAAATCACGGTGGGTGATAGTGTGAAAGTGCAATTAAAAATCAATGTGTAATGCAAAATTATACTGCCCTGAGAGACAATATCCATGCGGACTCCAGAGCACCCATTTTTCACTTACATATTATAAATAACCCATTTTTAGTTATATGCTACTGCACTAATACTACACAGGGTTTATAATCTAAGCATGATGCAAAATATCACCATTACAAAATTTTTAGCACAACACCTGCAAGGCGAACACGCTGTAGCGTTAACCGCGATGCTGGCCGACATTATTGCTGCGTGTAAACAAATAGCCGTGGCAATAGATAGCGGCGCGCTGGTGGGCAATATGGGCAGTTTGGGTTCTGAAAATATTCAGGGCGAAGTGCAAAAAGCTTTAGATGTGATTACCAATGATATTTTCATAGAATGTAATCAGCGCAGCGGTTATGTGGCGGGCATGGCTTCGGAAGAGATGGATGACATGATCGTAGTCGCCGAAAAGCATAAAAAAAATGGCCAATATTTACTGTTGTTCGATCCGCTGGATGGTTCATCGAACGTGAATGTGAATATTTCGGTAGGGACGATATTCTCTATTTTGAAGAGTGCAAATAACACGCCAGCTTTGGCAGATTTTTTGCAGCCTGGCACCGCGCAAATCTGCGCTGGCTATGCCTTGTACGGCACATCGACAATGCTGGTATTAACGACGGGAGACGGCGTCAATGGATTTACTCTGGATGCCGAAACCGGCGAATTTTATCTGACACATTCCAATATGCAGCTTGCCAAAGATACGGAAGAATTTGCGATTAATATGTCCAATTACCGCTTTTGGCAGGAACCCGTACAGCAATACATTGATGAATGTTTGCAAGGTAAAGAAGGAAAGCGCAAAAAAGATTTTAATATGCGTTGGGTGGCCTCTATGGTGGCGGAAGTGCATCGCATTTTGGTGCGCGGTGGCGTGTTTATGTACCCGATTGATACTAAATTACAGTCCAAGGGCGGCAAGTTAAGGCTGATGTATGAAGCTAACCCAATGAGCTTTATTGTAGAACAGGCAGGCGGTTCAGCGACGACTGGTTTGCAGCGAATTTTAGAAGCTCAGCCAACGGGTTTACACCAACGCGTGCCAGTAATGATGGGTAGTGCAAATGAAGTGAATCGATTAATTACTTATCATCAAAAATAAGATTTTTATTTAATCATTTCTTTATTTTGCCACTTCTTATTTAACTATTGCGTCCAATTCCCCTCGCAAATAGCGCACTGCCATTTGTTCGCAGGATATTGCTTTAATGTTACCAGCTTGGCCTGCTGAGCCAAATGCTTCATAGCGAGCTTTGCAAATATCGCGCATGGCATCGGTTGAAGCTCTTTGAAATTTTCTCGGGTCAAATTCTTTGCGTTTCTCAGTAAAAAATTTGCGGATAGAACCAGTGTAGGCCATGCGCAAATCCGTATCAATATTCACTTTGCGTACGCCATGTTTGATGCCTTCAACGATTTCTTCTACAGGAACACCATAAGTTTCTCCCATGTCGCCGCCAAATTCGTTAATGATGTGTAACCACTCCTGCGGTACTGAGGATGAGCCGTGCATGACTAAATGAGTACTGGGGATACGATCGTGAATTTCTTTTATACGGCTAATCGCTAAGGTTTTGCCAGTAGGTGGTTTGGTGAATTTATATGCGCCGTGTGAAGTTCCAATCGCTATTGCCAGTGCATCTACACCAGTTTTGCGCACAAAATCTGCCGCTTCCTCTGGGTCGGTAAGCATTTGCTCGTGGCTTAATACGCCGACAGCACCAGAGCCATCTTCTTCACCCGCTAAGCCTGTTTCTAGCGAGCCCAATACACCTAATTCGCCTTCAACCGAAACACCGATTGCGTGCGAAATTTCTACTACTTTTTTGGTCACATCCACATTGTATTGATAACTAGAAGGCGTTTTGGCATCTTCCATCAACGAGCCATCCATCATCACGCTAGAGAAGCCAGAACGCATGGCTTGAATGCACACAGCGGCTGATTGACCATGATCTTGGTGCATGACAATAGGGATGTGTGGGTAAGTTTCGATTGCTGCCAACACCAAGTGTCGCAAAAAAGCCTCGCCCGCATATTTACGCGCACCGGCAGAGCCTTGCAAAATTACTGGGCTACCCACTTCGTCCGCTGCCTGCATAATGGCATGCACTTGCTCCATATTATTCACATTGAACGCAGCAAGTCCATAATCGTGCTCAGCCGCATGATCCAGTAATTGACGTAATGAAACCAGTGCCATGAAGTACTCCTAAATGATAAATAATGTGCTTCTCGATATTAAGTCTAAGTATTCATAATTGTTTGATGTAGCAGATACACAAAAAGCACTTAATTCTTTGGATTGAGCCTTTACTTATCTTGTTGTTTTGATTCGTAATCTTCGTAAGCATTAATAATTTTTTGCACTAACGGGTGACGCACCACATCTGCAGATAAAAAATGCGTCATAGCGATACCTTTTACATCTTTTAAGATTTTTTGTGCTTCTACCAAACCACTTTTTTGATGTTTTTGCAGATCGATCTGCGTCACATCACCCGTAATCACGGCTTTGGTGCCAAATCCTATTCGCGTTAAAAACATTTTCATTTGTTCGGGCGTAGTGTTTTGCGCCTCGTCTAAAATGATGAAACTTTGATTCAAGGTTCGACCACGCATATAAGCCAGCGGGGCGACCTCAATCGCGCTACGCTCAAACATTTTATTCACCGTGTCGTAGCCCGCCAAGTCATACAAAGCATCATAAAGCGGGCGAAGGTAGGGGTCGACCTTTTGGTTCAAATCACCTGGCAAGAAACCTAATTTTTCGCCAGCTTCTACCGCAGGGCGCACCAACACTATGCGCTTTACTCGGTCGCGTGTCATTGCATCTATCGCGCTAGCAACCGCTAAATACGTCTTGCCGGTGCCAGCCGGACCAATACCGAACGTAATGTCGTGATCTTGAATTTGTTGCAGATATTCAATTTGGCGTGGCGTTCTACCGTGTAAATCGCCCCGTTTCGTCATTAATACCGGCATAGCACTGGTGCTGATATCTTCTGGTTTCAGCTTATCAATTTCCACCAAGCCTAATTGCACATCCTCTAGCTCTAATGGTTTTTTGGCACGCACGTAAAAGTTTTCAATCAATTGCGCCGCAAGCCGCATATTGTCTAATTTCCCGCTAATATTAAACGTACCGCCGCGACGATTAATATTTACTTCTAGCGCCGTTTCAATTTGCTTGATATTCTCATCCAGCGCACCGCAGAGATTGGCGAGGCGGGTGTTGTCTTCTGGCTGCAGCGTGATTTCCATTATATGATTTCACCTTGTAAACGGCGTGGATTAGAAACATCAGTGATTTTAACTTGCACAAATTGGTGAACCAAATTGGTATCACCCGCGATATCTACTACGCGGTTGTTGTCGGTTTTGCCAGCAAGCAAGGTTGCATCTTTCCAAGATGCGCCTTCGATTAATACGCGCTGCGTGGTGCCTAGCATGGCTTCAGATATAGCTTTGGCTTGCGTATCATTAATCGCTTGCAATTTAGCGAGGCGCGCTAATTTAGTGGCTTCCGGAGTATCGTCTTTTATGAATGCTGCGGGTGTGCCAGGGCGCGGGCTGTATAAAAAACTAAAACTGGCATCAAAACCAACATCGGTCATCAGCTTTACTGTGGCTTCAAAATCGGCCTCGGTTTCACCTGGAAAGCCGATAATAAAGTCGGAAGTAAACGTTAATTTTGGGTTGGCAGTTTTAAGTTTCCGAATAATACTTTTGTATTGCAGTGCCGTGTAGTTGCGTTTCATTGCCATTAAAATACGATCAGAACCCGCTTGCACTGGCAAATGTAACTGTACCGCCAGTTTTGGCACATTAGCAAAACATGCAATTAAACGTTCGTTCATTTCATTCGGGTGGCTGGTGGTAAAGCGAATGCGCTCAATTTGTGGGATCTCGGCAATTGTTTCAATCAGCATCGCTAAATCAGCCTCAACACCGTCATATTCGATGCGGTAGGCATTCACGTTTTGTCCAAGTAGCGTGATTTCTTTTACGCCTAACTCAGCCAACTTTGCGGCTTCTAGCAATATGTCAGCAAATGGGCGCGAGACTTCCTCGCCGCGCGTATAGGGCACCACACAAAAGCTGCAATATTTGCTACAGCCTTCCATAATGCTTAAAAACGCGCTTGCACCCTCCACCCGTGGCGGCGGCAAATGGTCAAATTTTTCAATTTCAGGAAAGCTAATATCTACTTGCGATTGGCCTGTTGACTGCGAATTTTTAATCATTTCAGGCAAGCGATGCAAGGTTTGCGGGCCAAACACTACATCTACATAAGGCGCACGTTTGATAATGTTGTCACCTTCTTGACTGGCGACGCAACCACCTACCCCTATGATTAAATTGGGATTTTTTTCTTTTAAGGGAATGAATCGCCCAAGGTGGCTAAACACTTTATCTTCAGCTTTTTCACGCACACTGCAAGTGTTAAGCAGAATCACATCAGCATCTTCAACCGTATCTGTTTCGACCATGCCGTCGCTATGGCTCAGCATATCCGCCATACGCGATGAATCGTATTCGTTCATCTGGCAACCGAAGGTTTTAATAAAAACTTTTTTTATTGTAGTAGGTTTAGGGTCGCTCAAAACATTAATGCTTTAATTGTAAAACGTAATTTTAGCGTATTTGCAATGCGCGGGGTAAAATAGACTTATCTAGTCACTGAGTTAAGTCATGCAGGCACTTCCCATTTTTTTTAAAATTAATAATCGCCACTGCGTTGTGATTGGTGGTGGTGATGTCGCTATGCGTAAAGTAACTATGCTGTTGAAAGCGGATGCAGACGTGACTGTAATTTCGCCAGAAATTTGCCATGAATTGCAAGAGTTAGTGACTGCTAAAAAAATAAAATATGTAAAAGCTAGTTTTAAAAAAAATCAGCTGGATGGCGCATGTTTAGTGATTGCGGCGACTGATGATGCAATTGTAAATGAGGCTGTTTCTACCGCTGCAAAGGCGCAGAATATTCCAGTCAATGTAGTGGATGCGCCAGATTTATGTACATTTACCATGGGTTCGATTATCGACCGCAGCCCTGTGGTAATTGCTGTTTCTAGTGAAGGCAACGCTCCTGTATTGGCGCGCTATATTCGCACCAAAATTGAAACGATGTTGCCTGCGGGCTATGGGCGTATCGCCGCTATCGCGGGCGAGTTTCGTGAGCAAGTCAAAGCAAAATTCGCCACAACCCAATTACGTCGCCGCTTTTGGGAGGGTGTGCTTCAGGGTCCAATGGTAGAGCGGGTGCTGGCAGGGCAAGAACAGGCGGCGCGTGAGCTGTTACAAGATATTTTGAACGATTCAGATACTACTGCAAGTAAAGGTGAAGTGTATTTGGTCGGCGGCGGCCCAGGGGATCCGGATTTGTTGACTTTCAGGGCGTTGCGTTTAATGCAGCAATGTGATGTTTGTGTTTACGATAAGTTGGTAAGCCCAGAAGTAATGGAATTGGTGAGACGCGATGCCGAGTTAATCTACGTGGGTAAAGCACGCGACCAGCACACTATGCCGCAAGAAGAAATCAATGAGTTGCTTGCTAAGCTTGCCCTGCAAGGCAAACGGGTATTGCGTTTGAAGGGTGGTGATCCATTTATTTTTGGGCGCGGTGGTGAGGAGATTGAAACGCTGATGGAGTTAGGCGTGCCTTTTCAAGTGGTGCCTGGCATTACTGCTGCCAATGGTGTCTCTAGCTACGCGGGCATTCCATTAACACATAGAGATTACGCGCAGGCCTGCTTGTTTATTACTGGGCATCATAAGGATGGCAGCATAGATATGGACTGGGTGGCCATGTCGCGACCCAATCAAACTGTAGTAATCTATATGGGATTAGTGGGTTTGAAGGAAATTTGTGAAAAATTGATTGCGTATGGCGTATCTGCTAGTATGCCTGTAGCTGTTGTGCAGCAGGGCACCACGCAAAAACAAAAAGTAGTTGCTGCGACTTTAGCTGATTTAGCCGAAAAAGTGCTTGAAGCTGATATGAAGCCTCCATGTTTAACCATAATCGGCGAAGTGGTGAAACTGCGCGAAACTTTAAATTGGTTTAACCCATAGGAAATTTGTTTAATGTTGACTAAGCTTGATTGATTCACCTTGTTAGGGGTATTTCATGCAGCAAGTAAAGTTTAGAAAAGGCGCGAGAAACCGCAAAAAACAGACACAGTTTAATGTGTTGCTGTTAGGAGGTGATGCAAGCTATGCATCTGTGCTTAAGCAGGCTTTAGAAAGTCGCTTGCCTGTCATCGTTACAGTCACGCATACGCTAGATCAAGCAAAAAAATTGTTGCTACAAAATCCCAACAAATTCTTTATCGGCATCACCAGCATTGATATTACAAGCGTATTAGATTTAACTGCTTTTAAAAATGTGGATATTTTGGGCGAGTTTAACCTACCTGTTATTGTTGTTGTAGATCAGTATGAAGATGACATACGAGACCAGCTGATTAAACGCCATGTGATTGATTATGTCGTAAAAGGTAATAAATTTGATAGTACGTATATTTGCGATTTAATAGCGCGGGTGATTAAAAATTGCGATATCAAAGTGTTGATTGTTGATGATTCAAAAGTTTCTAGATTCATTTTGGCTCGAGAATTGGCGCTGCAAAAATTTGAAGTAGTACATTCGGGCAACGGCGTTGAGGCGCTGGCAATACTCCATGAACAGCCAGATATTAGGCTCGCGCTGGTGGATAGCAAAATGCCAGTGATGGATGGCTATGCTTTTGTTGAGGAAGCGAGGCATAACTATAGCAAAGATGAGTTAGTCATTATTGGTGTTTCAGGTTCAGCAGATCCGCGCATTGCCGTTAAATTTTTAAAAGCGGGCGCCAACGATTTCATTGCGAAACCTTTTAATTATGAAATGTTGTTGTGCCGGATTTCTAGAAATTTGGACATGTTAGACGCGATAGATTTGGCCAGAAGCTTGTCGAACGTAGATTACTTAAGTGGTCTATACAATCGTCGGTATTTTTTTGAACAAGGCCAAAAATTACTCGCTTCACTTGAAGCCAATAGCCCGTTAACGGTAATGATGATGGATATCGATAACTTTAAAAAAATCAATGACGGGCATGGTCATGATGTGGGGGACTTGGTGATTAAAAATTTCGCCAATTTATTAAAAAATTACTTTCCAGATGATATTGTGGCGCGTATAGGTGGCGAGGAGTTTACTGTTATTAGCCAATCGCCACAATATTTAAAAAGCTTGAATAGAGTTGATGCTTTTAGAAAAAATGTTGAAAACGAGAGAATTCAATTAGATGGTGTTGCTTTGCAGTATACCTGCAGTATTGGCGTTTCCAGCGTGACGGGTGTCGATTTGGATGACATGGTGATACAGGCAGATAAATATTTATATATCGCTAAGAATGCAGGTAAAAACCAAGTACATGGGCAGCTTATAAAATAGTGCCAAATTTTGATTTTAATGATGGATTGGCAAGGTTAATCTAGCCTCTAAGCCACCCTCAGGGCGGTTTATTAACTCTAAACTACCGCGGTGTAATTTGGCAATCCGGTTACAAATAGCCAAGCCTAGGCCGCTACCACCCTCGTTTTTGTTACGGGCACTATCCATACGCTCAAATGGTCGTAATAGCCGTTCTGCATGTTCAGCGGGGATACCAGGACCATTATCTAGCACACGAATAATAATTTTTTCTGCAGTAATTTCGCTACTGACTGCCACTTTACCCTTTGAGTATGCATAAGCATTGCCGACCAAGTTATCTAGCAAGCGTTGCATGGCGAGTGGGCGCAATGGGATAAAATAGGTAGAAGAAAGTTTTAGGGTCAATTCACGACCTGCACGCGCTTGGCGTTCAGCGAGTGATTGCAAAAGTACGTTGATATCCATCATTTTAGTGGGCTCGCCTTCTACGCCACGCACAAAATCTAAAAATTGATGAATGATATTATCCATGTCAGCAATGTCTTCAATCATGCCTTGCTTCATATTATTGCAGCTATCTTCTGGCAGTAGTTCTACGGCGATACGTAATCTTGCCAGCGGGGTACGAATATCGTGCGAAACACCCGCGAGTAACAACGTGCGCTCATTATCTAGCCGCACCAATGAATCGGCCATGTCGTTAAAGGTTTTGCTGACTTCTTGTAGCTCATCCATGCTGTCTGCAGGTAAGCGTGGCGCGGGTTCGCCTTTACGCAATCTATCCGCTGCTTGCACGAGTAAGTTAAGCGGCCTATTAATGCGTGCGGCGATTAAATAAGCACCCAGTAAAGAGAGTAAACCAACCACGGCGCCCCATCCTAGCCAATGCCAAGGGAATGGCCTATCAACTTGAATTTTTGGAATCACCACCCAAAAATCGTCTTGCTCAACGTTAAAGCTAATCCATAAACCAGGAATGCCATAATGATTAACGGTGATTATCGTTTCTACGCCCAGTCGTTCGCGGATTTTATTGGCAATTAAATTGATGAATGGATCATTCGGAAGCGGCTCAATATCTTCTAAAAAATCAGCCACATACACACGCACACCTTCTCGACCAGAAAGCTCTGTAAGTAAGGCTAGGCGGCGACTTTCATGAGAGGCG
>JANNFN010000035.1:0-4536 GCA_031379885.1 Methylotenera sp. | reverse complement strand
AAGAGCTGCCGTTTATCCTAAAAAACGCACCACAAATGCCACGATTAGTGCATCAGTTTTTAAGCCAACAAAATACTGCCGAGCAGGACTCACCGCTAAGAGCAAGCATTGACGCGCTGATTGAAGCACAACAAAAACAGGCGCGCTGGCAAAAGCGCTTGACCATAATTATTGCAATTTTCGTACTGTTGCAAGTTGCAACTTTATTGCTACTCATGCGCTAGACTTTTTGGCAGAACTTAGATTTGACAACTTTCGGGTTTGGCAACTTTGGCAAAAAAACGTTGAACGCTGCCCTAGTCGGATGCATTTGATGGGTTTGGTACAGACCTTACAAGGCTCATAGGTGCGACCATACACAAAGTATTCCTGTTGAAAATAGCCTCTCCCACCATCCACGCCAAAAAAGTCTCGCAGACTGCTACCGCCAGCATTCAACGCATCGTTGAGCGTAGCTTTAATTTCGCTTACCAATATCTCACACTGTTTTAAGCTAAGGCTTTTGGCTGGCACTTCGGGGTGTATGCGCGCGCGAAATAGCGATTCGCTAGCGTAGATATTACCGACGCCAACTACCAAGTGACTATCCATAATCGCCACTTTAATGGCGGCGCTGCGTGTGCTTAATTGTTCATGCAAGTATTTGGCATTAAAATCCGACTCTAAAGGCTCTGGGCCAAGCGGACCAAGAAGCGCATGGTTATTGGGCTCTAGCCCCGCCCATAAAACTGCCCCGAAACGTCGCGGGTCACGCAGGCGCAACACACGGCCATCTTGAAATGCAATATCAAAATGGTCGTGCTTTTCGGGCGGATAATTTCTATCCAGCAAGCTAATGCGTCCCGACATGCCCAAATGCAGCAGCAATGTTCCAGACCTGATTATCTCATTGCCAAAAGTGACTCCGAACTCAGCCAGAATGTATTTAGCGCGACGCTTTAGGGAAAGTAATGTTTGATTTTCTAAGGTTTGTGGCAAGTGCGCTGGAATTGGCCAACGCATGCTGGCATTGCGAATGATGACGTTTTTAACCGTTTGGTTTAAAAGAGGGAGCAACCCGCGGCGGGTAATCTCAACCTCGGGCAATTCAGGCATATAACTTACTGAAGATTGAGCGGCGGGTTAAGCATATTAAACCCAACATCGCTATTAAAATGATACATCAAGCCTTCGTCAGAGCGGCCGAGCAACAAATCTGGGGATTCTTGAATTTTGTCGAAACGCACACTTTTACCATTTTTTAGTTTGACGTCAAACGATGGATAGCCTGCATTATGGTCTGGAGTGTAAAGCTCTACGGAATTAGATTGCGTTTGCTTCCAGCTAAAATCTAGCCATTCATTCATCTCGTTTTGCGTAATTTTAGCTTTGGCTACATTAACTTTCCATTTTCCATCCACAATATCCACGTTTAAACGCGCCTCTACCCATTGCTCTAGGCGAGAAAAATCAAAGCCAACAATCTGTTTTGCTTCTGGTTTTGCAAGTGGGTTTTTATCTATCAGCTCAATAGGTTGGGTGCTGGCCGCTTCAGAATAACTGCCTGGTAGTAGGTAAACCGCATCTTTATAAGTGACGTATTGTTCTTCTGTCACCGGATTAAAAGTACCAAAAACAAACTCTTCTATACCCATTGAATTGGTGAGTTTTAACTTTAATAATGGATGATCAAAGCCAAACTTTGTTAAATCAGTAACAGGAAATTTTTCGGTACTTTTTGCCGCGATAATCGCCAAAATACGTTGTACGGATATTTGATCTGCACGCGTTTTATAGGGTGCTGTCATACGCCACAAACCATCGACTTTTTCAAAAGTTGTGGGTGCTTTGGTTGGAAACTCGACCTTAATCGAGGTGAAATCGCCCAGCTTTAGTGTAGAAACCTCATGCTGGGAAGGCGCGCCAGTATTGGCTTGTGGGCGCATATATAAAAAAGTAACAAGGCCAGCAACAACCGCCAACATGATTAAATTAAGAAGCCATCTATTTTTCATTACGCCTAACCTTTAAGCTTTTCATTAAGTTTTTTTAGGCCTTACGGCGTTTCCACCACAGCAAGAAACCCGCAACGAAAAACGCTAATGGGATAAAATATTGAAAACCATGAAATACCGACCAAGCAACCGCACGGCTCTTATCATCACTAGGAATCGTTACGTTAATGTCTTTTAGTGGCATCGGTTGAATAGTAATCAGGCTATCATCGCCCGTTAGCCAGTTGATAATATTTACGCCAAAATCTAAGTTACCGCCGTTGGTAATAAAAGTATTGGATAAGAAATTACCGTTGCCCATGACAACTACGCGCTGGCCTTTTTTGCCGTAAATGCGCTCCAAAGCTACACCTATATTGATTGGTCCGCGCTTTTCAGTTTTTTCATCAAATACAGCTTTTTGGTTTTTGCCACCGTTGACTATTTTTTCTGATTCCAACCAGCCATTCGGAGCTACATCCACCAAACGCCCTACTTTCCAGCCTAAATCATATGAAGCTTTGGCATCAATTTCATGCGCTTCAGGAAATAACGTGCGTAGCTGAAAGTTACGTGTAATCGCGTGATCGCCATAAGCTGAGGCAAACGCTACTTTAGCATCCGCGCCGTATTGCGCCGCGGTCATATCCACCGCAATGCCAGGCGAAACCGTCATGCCTAAATAGTCTGCCACTTCTTTTAAACCACGTAAATTATCATCATCCAACAACCACAACAAATTACCGCCAGACTCTAAGTACGCCTTGATTTTTTTTGCTTCAACGGGGCTCAAATCCACTTGCGGGCTTGCAATCACCAGCATCGCTCCATTGGCAGGCACTGCCTGCGCAATCGTTAAATCGGGGTTTGAGAACTTAAAGCCTTTAGCTTCCAACTGCTTACCAAATTCCCCAAGATCATTATTTTTAATCCCTTGTAAATGGCGCTCACCGTGACCATCCAAATACATAATCGCCTGTGTATTGGTGCGCGCCAGACGTACCAATAAATTCGTCATTTCTTGCTCTGCAATCGGCGGCGAAATATGTTCAGTGCGCTTGTTGTATTCCACCACCACTTCGCCGTCTTCTTTAATACCCGCCTCTTGCGCAAGTTTCGGCTCAGCAGATGGATTGATAAATTTAAGATGAATATCTTTTTTCTCGCGTTGATAACGCGCCATAAAATCGATCATGCCTTTGCGAAAAGTATCGCCATGATTCGCGTCATCATTGGTGGCATACACGGTCACATTCACTGGGTCTTTCATGCTTTTAAGTATATTCACACTGCCTGGCGTGAGGATGTTACGATTGGCCTGTGTAATGTCTTTTGCCACATGATACTGGCTTGCCAAATAGCCTACCACAACGATCAAGCAAACAAATATGACTACAAAAAGCCAGCTTTGCGCCAGCATCTGTAAACGAAGATTTTTATTAATTTTCATAGCGTTAGCCTCTTAGACGGTCAGCATCTAAGCGACGAATGGTTAGTGTTAAAAAAGTAATAATAAATAGTACGAAATAAGCAATATCGGCCGTGTCGATTAAGCCGCCAGCAAACGATTGAAAATGCTTCATCAACGATAATTTTGCCATGGTGCTACTTGGATCGCCCGCGAAAAAGCGATCTAAAATCATCAGCGCGAAAAGCGCAATAAAACTCAAAATAGCCGCAACCACTGGTTGCGAAGTTAAACTAGAAAAATACAAGCCAAGTGCTGAAAAGCTAGCCACCAATAAAAACAAGCCGAAGGAGTTGGCTAAAATGTAGCCGAAATCAATATCTGTCCAGATATTGAGTGTAAACAGCATCAGCGCGATATACACAATCAATATGCTTAAAAACGCCACTAAGCCGATAAATTTTCCTAGTACAATTTCAGTGAGAGATAACGGCGCGCTGAATAAAAATGGTAATGTTTGATTTCGACGCTCTTCAGAAATAAGTCGCATCGAAAGTAATGGCACCGCAAACAACATAATAAAAGAGGCTAAACCATAGACGTTTTGACCAACAAATTGCGTCACGCCAGAACGTTCGGCTGGGCGAATGGCACCAGACATCACCTCGAAATAATCATTAACACCATTCAAATAATAAGTACCGAATGCAAACATCAACAACGCCAATATAATCCAGCCCATGGGCGATGCAAACACACTTTTGAGCTCTTTTCTTGCAATATTAATGATCATTTTTCTCTCAACCTCTTATGCAGCTTGTGCTGCTGCATCGTGAAACGTCAACTGCACAAACACGTCCTCTAAACTGGTTTGGTCAGGTGCAATTTGGTACAAACCCCATTTGTTTTTCACCGCAGCCTGCACAATCGCCTCGTGTGGAGCCTTGTCTAGATCGTGACCTTCTTCAAAACGTACACGCATCATATTGTTATCTGCTACTTCAGCCTCCATAACGCCTTTAATCTTAAGCAGATCTTCCACTGTTGGCGTTTTATTAAACCCAATCAATAACTTGTTACCTATGCGTTGACGTTTTAGCACATCAATGCCGCCGTTAAACACTAGCTTACCTTTATCGATAATTTGTACATGGT
>JANNFN010000015.1:0-5033 GCA_031379885.1 Methylotenera sp. | reverse complement strand
GA
The DNA here is from genome assembly GCA_031379885.1 of Methylotenera sp. Lineage (GTDB taxonomy): Bacteria > Pseudomonadota > Gammaproteobacteria > Burkholderiales > Methylophilaceae > Methylotenera_A. The sequence continues at coordinate 5,031 of JANNFN010000015.1, read as the reverse complement.
GCCAACCACATGCGGAGGGGTGATACCGTGGTAATACGCTTCATTCCAATATTCCGCCTGTGTTTCTGGTGCTCCGCCCAAAATGAGACTTGAGAACTGCTTTCTAACGCCATGACCGGCAGGCAAGTTAATTGGAATGATTCGTTTGCCTTCACTAGAGTAAAGTTTTTTACGTAGATAGATAAGCGATAGCTCACCTGCATCAAGCTTTTGCAGCTTACTTGTTTTAGAAACAATGATCGCAATCGTTTCACTATCTGCTGAATTAACCGATATAGAAACCACAGAAAACAAGCCAATCAAGCAATATTTAAATATATTTTTCATTGACTGGTGTTTAAAACAGAATTGCGAAAGAAGCAATCAAGCCCTTAGGGGATTCAGGCAGCTCTTTGGTGCCTCCAACATACTCAATTTTTAAAATTTGGTTGAGTGTTTTTTTCCAGGCCGTTCCTATTAGCCAGCGAGACGTATTATCTTCTTTAGGGACTTGGATTGCGTCTAGCCTTGTGACTGCAAACCAATTGCCAGTAATAGGCGCGACAGCCTGAACGTAGCCGCCACTGCCGCCATTGTTACCATTGGTTCTATAGCGCTGAAAAACTTCTGTGCTTAGCTCCCAACCATTTATTTTAGTTTGGAAATCAAGCCCAAGCATTCTATAGTTTGTATCGGTTGGCGTATGTTCATTAAACTCTAACAGGGATACGCCAAAACTTTTATCCCCAGATAATGCAAGGTGAATACCTTTCGTACCCTCGGCCTCGCCTAAGTTTCTATCTTTTTCCTCATTTTTTAGCGCTTCTACATAAACACTATAATCAATTACCTGTGAGTTAATAGATTTAGAGCCAAAAGCCATGAAGCCGTTAGTTGATTGTGGGAAAAGCCTAGTCGTTGCTAAGGGTCTAGTGGTAGTCCAAACTAACGGATCAGCATGAATAAGATTCCAACGCCCAACGGGGTTAAAAAACCGCCCCAGCCTTAAGTTAAGCACCTCAGAGAGGTTGTAATCCAGATATAGTCTCTCCAAATTCAGCTTGGAATCGGTTACTGTAAAACCTGAGCCTGTTTGCCAATAAAGCGGTTTCTCTAATTCGAGCTCTGAGAAGAAACGCCAACGGCTATCTCCCTCCCAACCTAGAAATAAGCTGAATTCATGTATAGTGGCATCCGCATCGCCCTCAGGATGCAGATTCACTTTCGCGGCGCCGTAGCCGCCAACACTGAGCTCATCTAAGTACTCTGTTGTTCTCTCTTCCGCCATAGCCACTAGAGGCATATTTAGCATGAATAAAGACATGATCCAAGGTTTTAAAAAAACTAAAATCTTTTGCATCTGGCATACTTTCAATAATGTGGTATCAATTTTGCGTGTAATTTGCGTATAGTACGCATACATTCGTCACACAACTTGTTAAATATAACTTCTAGCTAAATGTCTTTGTTTAAAAAAAATTTGTCAGTTAAGCAGCTTTTACTAACTGCATTTACGCTTGCCGTGCTAATCCCTAGCATTACAATCGCAACATTAGCATTTGTAGAAGCAAGAAACGCGCTCAAAATTGAAATTGAACACGATTTAAAGACACGCGCAGTTGCCGCGATAGACGAAGTTGACCGCATGATGTTCGAAAGACTGCAAAATGTAGCCTCATGGAGTCAACTTGAAATAATGCAAGATGCCAATATTGGCGACATTGATAAACGACTTTCTACCTTTTTAGCAGATCTCAAAAAAAATTATAATGGTGTATATAGTGGGTTATATGTAATAGACCAACATAGTAGAATTATTTCTAGTAGCGAGCCCAGTTTAATCAATCAAACGTTAAAATTAAATGGCACTTGGGAGCGAGCTTCTCTTAACGGCGCAAACCTTGAGTTGCATACAATAAACGAAGGCAAGCTACCGATTTCTACGATGATTAAAAACGACTTTGGTTCCAATCATCAATATCATTTGGTGGCCGATTTTAATCAGCAGCAAATAGTGCAAGTATTAAATCACGCTATTACAGGTTCATCAGCCGTCATTTTGTGGGACAAACATCAAAAGTCTTTCGCAAACACAAAATTTCTACTGAAGAACCCCAACTACCAAACGATTAAAGTAAAAGCCATTTCGCAAGGCTTTAAAAACTTTAAAGGGTTTGCTTGGCAACTTGAAATTATTAAGTATAGGGATGATGCGCTTGCACCAATTAAGCAAATGGGCTTGATCATCCTTGCTCTCTCCATTATGACCTTATTAATTTCATTCTTAATCGCGATCCCCGTGGCCAAGCAAATCACTCAGCCTATTTCCAAATTAACTGACTTTGCCAAGAACTTCGTTTCTTCTGGTGTTCAATCAAAAGCACCTGAAGGTGGCCCTGTAGAAGTTCGTGAAATGGCAAATGCCTTTACTAGCATGATTGCCGATTTAGAAAAATCTCAAGAAAACTTGACTCGTGCCGCAAAATTGGCCGTTGTAGGTGAAATGGCCGCTGCTATGAGTCATGAAGTACGCACCCCGCTAGGCATTATACGTTCATCCGCGCAAGTGCTGATGCGCGAACCAAAGCTCACAAAAGAAGGCAAAGAAGTATGCGGCTTTGTAGTGAGTGAAACCGAGCGCCTTAACAAACTGGTTTCTACCTTAATCGATGCAGCAAAGCCAAGAGCGCTAGACCTAAAACCTACAGATATTATTCTAATCACTAAACATGCTGTAGCATTGCTACAAGCCGAAACTGCAAAAAAACAAATTCAACTGCATTTTGAAACTAATGATATTTCAGATAAGTTGATATTGAATATTGACTCGGAACAAATGACTCAAGTGTTGCTAAATCTGCTCTTGAATGCCATACAAATTCTTCCAGAAAAAGGCCAAATCTGGCTAAGGATTAGTAGTATGCTAGAGCATGTGCAAATTAGCGTAGCCGATAACGGACCTGGTGTTCCTGCTGATAAACGTAACCATGTTTTCGACCCATTTTTCTCGCAGCGTGCTGGGGGAATAGGCTTGGGGCTTGCGATTGTGAGACAGATTGTTTATGCGCATTTCGGTGAAATTTTTGTTCAAGAGAGCCTTCAACACGGAGCGGAATTTATCATCAAACTACCCTATCTAAATCAAAGTCATCCAAATTAAATAACTCAAAAAATGAATAATTCGAAAAGAATTCTTGCCGTTGATGATGAACCCAGCATGCGTCGACTTTTGGAAATTAGTCTGAAGCAGGCAGGATACCAGCCAATACTAGCCTCTGATGGATTTGAAGCTTTATCACACTTGCGCAAAGGCGGTATTGATCTAGTAGTTAGTGATTTGCATATGCCAGGCATGGATGGTCTGCGGCTACTAAAAAAAATGAACGAAGAAAGCTTGCAAGTCCCAGTTATTATAGTCACTGCTAAAGGCGAAGTTAGCAGTGCTGTAGAGGCAATGAAGCTTGGTGCCTCTGATTATATTCAACGTCCATTTGATTTGGAAACACTCGAGATAGCCATTGAAAAAGCATTATCAGTATCCAAGCTTAAAGATGAAATTGCTTTTCTGAAAGAAGAAATACAGCCTGCAAACAACGTTTTGATTGGTGATAGCCCAGCTATGCAAAAGCTCAAAGAACTGATTCAAAAAGTTGCGCCAGAAAAAGCCACCGCATTTTTGGTAGGAGAAACAGGAACAGGCAAAGAACTCGTCGCACACGCCATTCATCAAAACTCAGCGCGTAAAAATGCACTATTTGTGGCGTTAAACTGCGCAGCAATTCCCACAGAAATGATGGAGTCTGAGCTTTTTGGCCATGAGCGCGGTGCCTTTACTGGGGCGCTTAAAGAGCGAATCGGTAAATTTGAAATGGCCGATGGCGGGACTTTATTTTTGGATGAAATCACTGAAATGCCAATTGCTTTGCAAGCCAAACTATTGCGTGCTTTGCAAGAGGGCGTGATTGAGCGCTTAGGCAGTAATCAATCAATCAATGTAGACATTCGAGTGATTGCTGCTACCAATCGAGAACCTTTGAAGGCTATTAAAGAGGGCAAACTTCGTGAAGATCTTTATTATCGGCTAAATGTTTTTCAAATTCAAATCCCACTCTTACATGAGCGCTATGGAGATATTCCACTTCTTACAAGACATTTTTTAGTTCTAAAGAAAAAAGATATTACAACAGAAGCCATGCATGCGCTTACAGCCTATCACTGGCCAGGTAATGTGAGAGAGTTAGAAAACGTATTAGAAAGAGCTACAATCATAGCCAAAGGAAATATGATAGACGTAGTCGATTTGCCCATGGATATTCGCAGCCCAGACGCAAATCAATCCACTAGCTCAGCCCGACAGGCAGTTAATCTTCACTCTATGTCAGAACAAACCTCACTTTCCATTCCTGCAGCTACGGATTTACTGGAAAAACAAATGATTATTGAGGCGTTAAAGCGCACTAATGGAAACAAAAGTAAAGCCGCCAAAATTTTAGAAATAAGCGAACGAACACTCTGGTACAAAGTCAGCAAATATAGTCTAATTGACTAGCATACATATAGATTAAAAAACTGATTGAATAACTGTTTTTGGTCGATAATGAATATTATTTTTATTACAAATTCGCCACAGTAATGGCGCGAGCTAGAAATGACAAAGGGCTAGCCTAAGCTAACCCTTTGATTTATATGGTGCGCCCAAAGAGATTCGAACTCCTGACCCCTTGGTTCGTAGCGAGGAGGTCAAGTCATTTACCCATATTTACTCACCTTACCTAACTATTATTTATATAAATAAAACAATAAGTTATATCTACTATGCTTTACTCGTGTTACCATTATTATACTTAAAATTACTCCATACAGTAGCACATAGGTAGCACTGTATGGAGTGAGGATGTAAAGCATGGCTAATAAACTCAACTTCACAAACAGTCGGTAGCTGCAACTGCGAAAACACAGGCAAGCAACGCCGATACCGCAGTGGCGATCAGGCGGCCGCGTGGTGTCAGCGCTTCGGTGAAGTCCTGTGCCACGCCGGCCAGCGCGGGGCCG
>JANNFN010000010.1:0-2229 GCA_031379885.1 Methylotenera sp. | reverse complement strand
AATGCCCGCCATGAGTACAAAGGTTTTAATCCAGTTACCTAACATATCAATCTCCTTAATTTAAGGTTTGTCGCTTTAAATGAATATGCAACCAAAGGCGCGAAAATTCAAGTGTTATCCTGCACTAAAAAATTCAAGATTTGGGATGCAGTGTGAGGCGCACGGCGCGCAGAAACCGAGACAGTACGCGGTTGTACGGCGAGATTGCGAGCGCCGCGCAACAAAACAATGCGCCAAAAGATGAATTTTATTTAAATGTTTCGCCAACTTTTACGTGCTGACCTTGCACAAATTGCTGCGCGGTTTGACGCTTTCCACCTGGTATTTGCAGTTCTAAAATTTCTAAAACACCTTGCCCACAAGCCGCATGGATACTGGCTTGCAGACCATGTCCTAATGCAATGATTTCACCTACTTTTGCATGCGTCTTTTCGCTTAAAGCGGTCGCAAACCATATTCTGCAAGTCTCACCGCGAAACTGCACGGTGGCAACTGGGAAGGGATTGAAAGCGCGCACTTGGCGTGAAATTTCCACCGCGCTTTTTTGCCAATCTATTGCGGCTTCAGATTTTTCAAGTTTGTGTGCGTAAGTGACCAAGCTTTCATCTTGCGGTTCGCTAGGCAACGCTCTATTTTGAACAAGTTTTTGCATGGCTTGCACCATTAAATCTGCGCCAATTTTTGCGAGTTCATCGTGCAACGTTTGCGTGGTGTCGGCATCCGTAATCGGCACCACGCCTTTGCTCACCATAGCGCCTGCATCCAATGCGGGCACTACTTCCATAATTGTCACGCCAGTTTCTTTGTCGCCAGCCAGCAGTGCACGGTGAATTGGCGCGGCACCACGCCAACGCGGCAATAGCGACGCATGAATGTTATAGCAACCAAACTTCGGCATGTTTAACACGACGGTAGGAATAATCAAGCCGTAGGCCGCGACAATCATTACGTCTGCATTCACCGCGGCGATTTGTGCCTGAATTTCGAGAGGCTTTAGACTTTCTGGCTGAAAAACATTGAGATTGTGCTGCAAAGCAAGCTGTTTGACAGGGCTGGCGTGCAATTTCATGCCGCGCCCTGCTGGGCGGTCTGGCTGCGTGAGCACCATCACGATCTCTTGCTCAGCTTGTATCAGCGCTACCAATGCAGGCACTGCGAATTCGGGCGTTCCAGCAAAAATAATCTTCATTAAAGCCTACTTCCCGCGACTAAGTTTAAGCATTTTATTTTTAATGCGGTTACGTTTGAGTGGCGACAAGTATTCCACAAATACCTTGCCCAACAAATGATCCATCTCGTGTTGAATGCATACCGCAAGCAAGCCCTCGGCATCTAATTTAAATTTTTTACCACTTCTATCTAACGCTTCCACCGTGATTTTTTCTGCACGAGTCACGCTTTCATAGACGCCAGGCACCGATAAACAACCTTCTTCGTAATCTTGCTCGCCGCTTTTCGCCACAATTTTTGGGTTAATAAATACTTGCAAATCATTCTGCTCTTTGCTGGTATCTACCAAAATTAATTGAACATGCTGATTGACCTGCGTAGCCGCCAAACCTATGCCTGGCGCGGCGTACATGGTTTCTGCCATGTCCGCAACTAAGCGCTGAACTGCTGTGTCAACCGCCTGTACAGGTTTAGCCACAGTGTGCAATCGTGGGTCTGGATAATTAAGTATTGTGAGTATCGGCATGCTAAGTCTTTATAAAAGTGTTGTCTTATATTAACAATCCATATAATAAAAAGTTCTGTTTATACAAAAAAGCTTGATTGTTGAATGGATTACATGATAAATTTAATGCTGTTTCGCGGATGTATTCCGATATTTAGCCGCTATTTTGACCGAGGTCAACGCATGAATAAACATATTATAACGCTGGTTGCGCTTGCTTGCTTAAGCTTAAACGTAAACGCAGACGAAATTCAGCTGCAAAAAAATCACCCCGATCGCTATGTAGTAATAAAGGGTGATACGCTTTGGGGCATTTCTGGCAAGTTTCTAAAAGACCCTTGGCAATGGCCAAAAGTTTGGAAGATGAACCGTGCAGAAATTAAAAATCCACACTGGATTTATCCCGGCGATGTGATTGTACTCGACACCAGCAATGGTGATCCGCAACTCAGATTGTTGCATGGAACGGTTACACTCGAGCCTGGCATACGCGAAGAGCCACTTGAAAAAGAAGCTATTTATACCATTGCGCCAAATGTGATTGGGCCATTTTT
>JANNFN010000168.1:0-2388 GCA_031379885.1 Methylotenera sp. | reverse complement strand
TACCTGCAGGTGCTAAAAGCGGGCAAAAATTGCGAATTAGTAAGCGTGGGTTGCCTAAACATAATCAAGAGTATGGCGACCTATTTGCAATTACACAAATTGTAGCGCCCTCACCTTTAAGTGATAAAGAGGCTGAGTTGTTTAAACAATTGGCAGATACCTCAACATTTAATCCACGCACGCACTTTTGATGGGATATAAATAAATGGCACTCGAAAACTCTGAATTAACGTGGCTTGATGAACATCATGAAGTTTCATTTGACGACTTGGCTGAACTGTCGGGTTTGTCAGTGCATGAGATACTGCAACTCGTTGAAAGCGGCGCGCTCATCCCCAGCAAGCCAGATACAGCTTCAGCTACGTGGGTTTTTAGTAGCCATAGCGTTATTTCCATTCGTAAGCTGTCGCGTCTAAAACATGATTTCGAGCTAGCACCTAATTCACTAGGTTTAATACTGGTTTTTTTGGAGCGCATTCAGCTACTTGAGCTTAAATTACAGCAATTAGATCACTAAAATTAAAAATGGATAAAATGCTAACTAGACGACAATTTATTTGCGCGACAGCCGTATTAGCGACTGCACATTTTGGGCAAAATGGAATGGCAGTTGAATCTGATGAAAGCTATGAAGCTGCAGTGACTAAAGTTTGGCATCCAATCACAGCTCCCATTAGTGACCAGATTTTGCTAAAACACGAGCTAGTGCGCTATGCAACGTTAGCAGCAAATAGCCATAATACGCAGTGCTGGCAATTTAAAATAGCAGAGAATGGCATTGTTATTTTGCCTGACTTTGCACGGCGTTTAGCCGTAGTGGATCCTGACAATCATCACCTTTTTGTGTCGCTTGGTGCGGCGACCGAAAACTTGCTACAAGCCGCTTTATATAACGGTTTGCAGGGTGAAATCAAATTTGACGCTAATGCCACGCAAGCGATAAAGATTGCCTTGCAGCCCACTAAACCCATTGCCTCATCGTTATTTAAAGCGATACCTCACAGGCAATGTACACGCGCAGAATATGACAGCAAACCGCTATCAGCAAAAGAGTTGGAGCTACTGGCTCTTGCTGGCACGGGTGACGGCGTGCATGTTTTGTTACATACCGAAAAACAAGCCATAGAAAATATTTTAGATTATGTAGTTGAAGGTAATAGCGCACAAATGCACGATCCTGCATTTATGGCCGAATTAAAATCGTGGATACGCTTTAATAGACAAGACGCAGTGCGTACTGGGGATGGCTTATATAGTGCCGCATCAGGCAATCCATCAGTACCAAAATGGCTTGGCAGCCCGCTATTTAATTTACTATTTAACGAGAAAAGTGAAAACGATAAATATGCCAAACAGATTCACAGCTCAGCTGGCGTGGCTATTTTTGTGTCTGATACAAATGATAAAGTGCATTGGTTAGAAGTGGGTCGTTGTTATGAGCGTTTTGCCTTACAAGCCACCGCATTGGGTATTCGCAACGCATTTTTAAATCAAGCAGTAGAAGTGTCGCAAGTACGACAACAGTTTGCGACACATCTCAATATTGACGAAAGTGCAGGCGCAGGCAGAATCGATTTAGTGGTGAGATTTGGCCGAGGTCACAGAATGCCACAATCGCTACGGCGGCCTGTTGAATCCGTACTGATTTAACAGGTACTTTTATAAAAATTTCTAGTATAAAATTACCGTATAAAAGTTATTGCATCATGCTACGGCACGCGACAGAGCAACGTTGCCACATTCTGCAACACATTTTTCGCAAATTTCAGCACAGCAAGTAATTAAGTATCTACCATTAAATCAACATACCGCCTTCTATCATAAGATAAATTGAAACTGTGTTTGTTAGCGCACAGATTGTCTAGAAGCAAAAACCTACACTGGTCTGTATGACTTTGTAACTAAATATTGCGTCATCTATGTTGAATTTTAATTAACAGTAAATCTAAATTAAGGAAATTAAATCATGTCAGTTACTAATGAAGCAAGCAAACTCCACAGCCAAGCAGCAGACGACCATGAAGCTACAGCAAAGCATCATCGCAATGCTGCGAGTTGTCATGACAAAAACATGATGCATAATGCCAAAGACAGCGCTAAGGACGCTATGGAAAGTTCTAATATGGCGCAAAAAAACTCGACCGCTGCATGTGGCTGTTCAAGTCAGTAATTTTATGTGAGTGACTAATAGTTTGGGAAATACCAAGTTTTAACTAACGATTGAAACTGGGTATCTACCAAAACTAGTAGTTGACGTAGACCAGCCTTAAAGCTGGCCTTTCTATTTTGAATCATAACAAATATTAAGCAGTAAGTTGTTTTATCACTCAAAATTAGCGCTATGTTTGTTAGCGCACAGACCCGATTCTCTCCAGCGCATATTCTCGG
>JANNFN010000082.1:0-2753 GCA_031379885.1 Methylotenera sp. | reverse complement strand
AGCGCAAGTGGCGAAATTATTAGGCGCAGCAGCGAGTACGATGACGCCAGAAGAATTGGGGCAACGCTTTTTAGAACCTGGTTTATTTTTAAAAGACCCCATCGACCAAATCAGTCTCGGCATGGCGCTGGTGTTTGGCACCGCGGGTTTGCCGCACATTTTAATGCGCTTTTTTACTGTGCCAAACGCGCAAGCGGCGCGTAAAAGTGTGGTGTGGGCGATGGCGATTATTGGTGGCTTTTACGTACTCACACTATTCTTAGGCTTTGGTGCGGCCATGCACGTTGGTCCAGAAACCATAGGCGGCATCGATAAAGGCGGCAACATGGCCGCGCCTTTGTTGGCGCAATATTTGGGCGGTGGGCAAAATTCACTGCTCGGTAACTTTATGTTGGCGTTTGTCGCCGCAGTCGCATTTGCAACGATTGTTGCGGTCGTTGCAGGTCTGGTTTTAGCTTCGGCTTCGGCAATTGCGCACGATTTATATGTGAACGTGATTAAAGACGGCAACGCGACGCAAGCCCAGCAAATGAAAGCTGCGCGCATCGCCAGTATTGGCGTTGGTATTGTGGCGATTTTTATTGGTATTTTAGCCAAAGGCCAAAACGTCGCGCACTTGGTAGGCATGGCGTTTGCGGTGGCGGCTAGCAGTAATTTACCCGCGATTTTTCTCACGCTTTATTGGAAGAAATGCAACACCACAGGCGTGGTGATGGGTATGCTGATTGGCGCAGGCAGCGCGATTTTATTGGTGCTGGTTTCACCCAATATGACTTACCCGCAAAAAGTCTTGAGCGATGCCAATGCAATCATCGCCACTGCGCCACAGAAAATTGCAGAACATCGAGATTTGCTAATGCGGATTCGCAGCCAAGAAGCCGTTGCAGGCATTAATAAGCAGATTGCGGAATTAGAGAAATCAATGACCAAAGCCAACGAAGATTTAGTTAAGTTTTCAGGTCAAACGACTAGCATTATGGGGCTAGAGAAACCGTTATTTAGACTAAAAAACCCAGGCATTATTTCAATTCCACTTGGCTTTTTAATGGTGATTTTGTTCTCACTGCTCACACGAGATAAACGCGCCGAAGATTTGTGGGAAGAACTGTATGTGCGACAAAATACTGGCTTGCATGTGGAAGATGTTTCGCACTGAATTAGCTAAATGTATAACTAAATAATCCTTCTCCGCCAGGCTCTTCCTCCATCAGAATGGTCACTTATAAAATCTGACATTGCATTATCTGAATCTATCGCTGTACGATAAATTTGTTCCAGATATAGTTTGAGGTTTGTAATGGTAGTATATTTAGCATTACTACCCTTATGAGCCACTTCACCTCTAGTAGCAACAAAGTTATTCAAAATCTCTGCCCCCAATGTCCAGTGACTGGATAGCTCATCAATTCCAACAATGCGATTGAATAGTGGGTCAATTACAGTACTTTTGGGAGTGTTTAACCCCTGAATACTTTGAATAGCATGATTATTGTATACATGCATCCAGCCATTTCCAGCCAGATCTAATGGCTTAAGCTCATGCTTAGATTCTTTAACAGATTTCGAGAGCTCTTTTTGAACAGCTAGAGGCAAACCCTTAGGCTCGTCTACTCGTCTTGAAAAATATCCTGCGCTCTCTTCGAGCAAGTCTTCGATATAAATTTCCCAAGCAGCGCAGAGCATGATTACGCCGCTTCTAGTTAAATGTCCAAGACCTCGCCTGCCAGAACCGCTATGATTTAATTGAGTGTGGCTTTCAATTAGCCTTCTAACGTCCTTAAGCATATAGTTTTCAAATTTACTCAATGCTGCACTTGGCATTTTGAACCCCAATTACCTTTTATGGTTAAGTTTAAATAGTAATGCAATATTTGAAATCTATTATATTTTACTGGCCCATTTCCCATAACCCTTAAACTGCTGAAACACCTCACGCATTTCGGAATCAGATAAAATATGCGGCTCACCAAGCTGTAACGCCCGCCAATACTGCTCGCACAAGTTTTCTACTTCTACTGTCACCGCGAGCGCATCGTCTAAATCGCGTCCTAGCGCTATCATGCCGTGATTGGCCAACAGGCAAGCTTTGCGGTCAATCAACGCGGCTAGCGCGTTATCTGACAAGGCTTGCGAGCCAAACAAGGCGTAAGGTGTGCAGCGGATGGTATCGGCGCCAGTGACGGCTATCATGTAGTGAAACGGTGGAATATCTTTGTGTAGGCACGCCAGCGTGGTGGCGAACATGCTGTGAGTGTGGATGACAGCGTTGATTTCGGGGCGACTTTTTAGAATGTCGCAATGAAAGCGCCATTCTGAACTTGGGATTTTGCCTTGTTCATAACTACCATCAAATTGCATTTTCACCATGCTATCTGGCGTCATGTCTTCTACCGCCATGCCCGAAGGCGTGACGAGAAAACCATCTTCAGAACGTACGCTGCAATTGCCCGCCGTGCCTTTATTTAGGCCAAGTTCCATTAGTTTTTGGGCGGTTTTTAGTAAGCTTTCACGCATTTTGCAACTCCTTCAACTTGCTCGGCGCAAACACGCCTTTTTCTGTGATGATTCCCGTCACCAATCTGGCAGGCGTCACGTCAAACGCGGGGTTAGCGGTTTGGCTTTCATGCGGAATCACACGCACGGTTTGCAGGCTGCCATCTTCACTCAAACCTTGTAAATAAGCGACTTCATCGCCATGGCGCTCTTCAATTTCAATATCTTGGTGGTTCGACATTTCCCAATCAATCGTGGGC
>JANNFN010000080.1:0-6451 GCA_031379885.1 Methylotenera sp. | reverse complement strand
TACCTTAGCCACTTTGTGTTGGATATTCCATATCAATTTAATTTATCTTTAGCGCTTAGTGTGTTAGCCATTGCGCTCGTGCTCATCCCGCTAGCCTCATGGTTAGTCATTCGCGGCTACTTAAACGTGGCACCAAAACAGTTGCTTAATAGCATTTAATTTCATCTATATTGGTTATATACAGCCATATTGGTGGTTGTATACAGCCAATAATTAAGTTTATAATTGTTATTCTCAGATTAATATTTAAATTACTTATTGATTTTATTAACTTTTTTTAATTGCTGAGTTTTGGAACGAATCTTGCAATACTAATAGAGAGGTAATCACCAAAACTTAGGAAATTTTATGCATAATTCATTACAACCAAAACTAATCTTAATTGCAATCATGGCGGCATATGCCATGCCAGCGTTGGCGGAAAATAAGGCGGAAATATTAGAAACTGGCACCATTGAGGTAATTAGTACGACGCCATTGCCAGGTATTGGTACTACCATTGACCAAGTACCATCTAATGTGCAATCTGTAAGCGCCAAAGATTTAGCCAAACAACATACGCTGGAGCTTTCTGACTATATCAATAACAACCTAGGTGGCGTGACGATTACCGAGGGTCAAAGTAACCCGTATATGGCGGATGTGAATTTTCGTGGCTTTACGGCATCGCCCTTAGCCGGTGCGCCACAAGGTTTATCTGTATTTCAAGATGGCGTGCGCATTAATGAACCATTTGGTGATACGGTCAACTGGGGCTTGATTCCACAAAGTGCAATTTCTAGTGTGAATTTAATGCCTGGCTCTAATCCTGTGTTTGGCTTAAACACATTGGGAGGGGCACTTTCTGTCAATACTAAAAGCGGTTCTAGCTATCCAGGTTTGTTTGCAGAAGTGATGGGTGGTTCATGGGCACGACGTGGCTTTAATGCTGGTTATGGTGGTAGCTCTAATTTAAGTACAGGTGGCAATGTGGATTATTTCGCTACAGTTAATTTTAATAAAGAAAATGGCTGGCGTGATTACTCACAAAGTGAGGTTAATCAAGCGTTTGGCAAAGTGGGTTGGCAAGATGATAAAAGCGATTTAGATTTAAGTTTAACGCTAGCGCACAATAATTTAAACGGCGTGCAAGCACTGCCAAAAAGTTGGCTCAACAAGCCAGAAATAGGTTACACCTTCCCTGATAGTGTAGGTAACCGCATGCAAATGCTCACGCTAAAAGGCAGTCACTTTTTTACTGATGAGCATTTGGTCGGGGCAAATCTGTATGTGCGCAATAGCCGTATAAATAATTTCGCAAGTAACACTAATGATTGCTTTGCGAGCTTAGAAACTGCAGCTGGTGAGCAGTGCGACCAAACACTTGCTGAACCTGCTGATATTGCCAACCAAGGCGCAAATGAGCAATCATCAACTGCGCAATTGGGTTTTGGCTTCGCAGCACAGTATTCGTACCTGGGTGATGTGATGAAGCATAAAAACCAGCTTACTACTGGCTTTAGTGCCGATTTAGGCCGTACCAAATATAAATCGGAAGAGCAAACCAGCACGTTCAGTCCAGATCGCGGTGCAACGCCCACTGGCGATTTCGAGCTGGATACCTATATTGTGACACACAATAAATACTTGGGTTTATACGCTACCGATATTTTCTCGGTAAACGAACAATTTCATGTCACTTTGTCTGGCCGCTATAATTATGTGCAAGTGCGCGTAAAAGATAATATGGAAGCCGACCCTAACACGGGTAAGTTTGTGGCTGGCGATACTAATCATGCCAAACATACGTTTAACCGCTTTAACCCAGCGATCGGCTTGAACTATAACCCGAGTGCTACCTTAGGCTTTTACGGCGGTTACAACGAAGGCATGCGCGCTCCAACGCCCATTGAGTTAAGCTGCGCCGACCCAGCAACTCCATGTCGTTTGCCGACAGACTTTTTGGCCGATCCTGTACTTAGCCCAGTGATTTCAAAAACATTTGAGGCGGGCGTTCGTGGCAAGCTAAGCAAAGATTTTAGTTGGAATGCAGGTGTTTTCCATACAAAACTAAAAGATGACATTCAATTTATTAGTAGTGGCAACAGTTTCAACCAAGGCTTTTTTGATAACGTGGGCGATACGCAGCGTCAAGGTTTAGAGTTAGGCTTAAGTGCACAGTTTGATAAATTAAACTTAACCGCCAATTATCAATATATACGTGCTACCTTTAAAGATAGTGTGCAATTTCATAATGAAAATAACTCCAGTGCCGATGTGGATGGTAATTTCACCGCAAAGTCGGGTGATTACTTATCGAATATTCCTAAACATTCACTTAAATTGCGCGCCGCTTATGACTTTACGCCCAGCTTAACTGTTGGTTTGAATATGATTGCAAATACCAGTATTTTCGCGCGTGGCGACGAAAATAATCAAGATATAAACGGCAAAGTGGCAGGTTATATCGTGTTTAATATGGACGCCAACTGGCGCTTTCATCAAAATTGGAGTGGTTTCTTAAAAGTAACTAATATTACAGATAAAGATTATGCCACTTTAGGTATTTTAGGTACCAATGCTTTTAACACGGCAGATAAAAGCTTTAATATTGACCCAACTACTTGGCAAGCAGAACAGTTCCAATCACCAGGTTCACCTCGTGCTGCTTGGGTAGGGGTTCGCTATGAGTTTGGCGGCAAAAAATCCACCACTAACTTTGATAACGATTAAAGGCCAAGTTTGTAAAGGAATAATTTTGCTCGCACAAAAAACACATACAGAAACCAAATATCCACAGATCAATCAAGCTAAAAAAATATTGATTGTGGAAGATGAAGTGCTGTTTGCGCGCGCGGTGTTAAAGCGCATGCAAAAAGCAGGGTTTGAGTGCGAGCATGCCGAAACGCTGCAAGAAGGCCGCGCTATTGCTAAACAATTTTTACCAGATTTTGTATTGCTTGATATGCGTTTGCCAGATGGTAATGGTTTAGATTTGTTACCTGAGTTTGTTGCAAGCGGCATGACGGTAATTGTAATGACGGCTCACGGCGAAGTAAGCGATGCCGTGAATGCCATCAAGCTAGGCGCTAACGACTACCTTAAAAAGCCAATTGATTTAGAAGAACTGCTATTAATTGTGCAGAAAAATGAAAAAACGGCCGAACTTAAAACCAGCTTAGATTATTCACGTCAACGCAGTTCGCATGAATCAGACAGTGTTAGCTTAATTGGCGATAGTCCTGCCATACAAAGCTTGCGTTTGCAGATAGCGCGTATCGCGCAATTGGGCAGTAATAACGATGTAGCATCACCAACCGTGTTGATTATGGGCGAAACAGGTACTGGTAAAGATGTCGCAGCGCGTTTGCTACACGCCGCGTGCGCGAATGTAGGTAATTACAGCGATAAGCCGTTTGTGCATGTGGATTGTGCATCTCTACCTGCTGAACTAATGGAAAGTGAGTTGTTTGGCCACGAAAAAGGGGCATTCACAGGTGCGAACAATGTGCGCCCAGGTTTGATTGAGGCGGCGGAAGATGGCACACTTTTTTTAGATGAAATTGGCGAATTACCACTTACACTACAAGCTAAGCTGTTGAATGTATTGGAGCGCCGCGTGGTGCGTCGTTTGGGCTCTACCAAAGAACGCAGTGTTCCAGCGCGTATTATTGCCGCTACAAATCGTGACTTGCATGAAATGGTTAAAGCTGGAAAATTCCGCTCAGATTTGTATTATCGTTTAAATGTGATGATGATTTCGCTCGCACCTTTAAGAGAACGTGGCGATGATACTTTGTTATTAGCAACACATTTCATTCATCTCACAGAAAAGCGCTACGATTTACCCAAACATACGCTGAGTCCAACGGCTATTGAAGCGTTACAAGGTTACTCTTGGCCTGGTAATGTGCGTGAATTGCGTCATCAAATTAGCCGTGCCGTACTGTTAAGTAATCAGCCGCAAATTTCTGCGATAGATTTGGCTTTGCCAGTCATTAAACCAGAGCAGCAAGCAGCAAGTTATCAAGTGCAATTAACTTTGGATGCCTCTGAACGAAGCATGCTGTTAAACGCGCTGGATTCAACGCATGGTAATGTATCAGAAGCTGCGCGCAAGCTAGGTATAACGCGTATGACGATGCGTTATCGCATGGACAAGCACAGCATCACAGTTTAGCGCAATTTTATCTCAGGCGCGTGCATGGTATTATTCTAGATATTCAGAATCTGGAGTTTTTCATGCAAATCGGCACCCCTTTAACACCATCTGCTACCAAAGTCATGCTGCTTGGTAGCGGCGAACTTGGCAAAGAGGTCATCATTGCTTTGCAGCGCCTGGGTGTGGAAGTCATTGCGGTGGATCGTTACGAAAACGCACCTGGGCATCAAGTAGCACATAGAAAATATACCATCGATATGACCGATGCGGTTGCATTGAAAGCACTGGTAGCAAAAGAAAAACCGCATTTAATCGTACCAGAAATCGAGGCGCTGAATACCGATGCGCTGGCAGAAATTGAAGCTGATGGCTTTACTATTATTCCCACAGTCAAAGCTGTGCAGCTTACTATGAACCGTGAAGGCATACGCCGCCTAGCTGCGGAAGAACTCAAATTGCCTGTTTCACCTTATGCTTTCGCCCGTAGCGCAGATGCTCTGCAAGCTAGTATTGACGAGGGTATTGGTTATCCGTGCTTCATTAAACCCACCATGTCATCCAGCGGCAAAGGGCAATCACGTGTGACGGAACAATCTCAAGTGCAAGCAGCTTGGGATTACGCGGCGACGGGCGGGCGCGTGAATTTGGGTGTGGTAATTGTGGAAGGACAGATTGATTTTGATTACGAAATTACCCTGTTGACGGTACGTGCGAAAAATCAAACAGGTGAAATTCAAACCTACTTTTGCGAACCTATTGGGCACGTGCAAAAAAACGGCGATTATGTCGAAAGCTGGCAACCACAAGCAATGACATATAATGCGCTAAAAAATGCACAAAACATTGCCAAAACTATTACTGACGCGCTTGGTGGCTTGGGTTTGTTTGGCGTGGAATTATTTGTGAAAGGCGATATGGTGTGGTTTTCAGAGGTGAGCCCGCGCCCACACGACACTGGCATGGTCACCATGTGTTCGCAACGATTAAGCGAATTTGAGTTGCACGCACGTGCGATTTTAGGCTTGCCAGTTGATGTGAGCATGACAAAACCGGGTGCCAGCGCGGTGATTTACGGCGGAATTGAGTCTAAAAATTTAAAATATGATGGCCTGGAAGCCGCTCTGAATGTGCCTTGCAGCGATGTGCGTTTATTCGGAAAACCACAGTCTTTTGTAAAACGTCGCATGGGTGTTGCGATGGCGACTGGCAAAGATACCGACGAAGCGAGAACGCGTGCGAAGCTATCGGCAAGTTTGGTCAAGCCGCAATAAATGCTCGACAAAGTCGAAGAAGTTGGCAGCAATAAATCTACGTTTTATGAACTGCTAGGCGGTGAAAATGGTGGCGTAGAAAAAATCCGTGACTTGGTCGAAACCTTTTACGACATCATGGACAGTGACCCGAAAGCGGCGCCTATACGCACTTATCACGCCAAAGACCTCACTGAAGCACGCGAAAAACTCTTTATGTTCCTTACTGGCTGGACAGGCGGCCCACAGTTGTATATCGAACGCTATGGACACCCTAGATTGCGTCAAAGACATATGCCATTTTTAATCGGCGAATCTGAGCGCGATCAATGGATGTATTGCATGATTTCTGCCATGCACAAGCTGAATTTTGATGAAAAACTCATGCAAAAGCTCGCCGAGCAACTCTACGGAGTGGCGGATTTTATGCGCAATCAGTAAGTTAAAATGGTCAGTTAAAATATGAGCCTCTACGAACAACTACAAAAAGCCAAAAGTGAAGAAGATGTAAAAGATGCTTACATCAAAGCGCTGGGTTTAAAAGGCCATACCAAAGGCTTGATTGATATTCAAAGTAAAGAAATTTGGTTTGAGGCCAAGCATACAGGCCGCGAATCTAGCTACGCCATGTTCACGCAGTTGTTGCATTATGTGCAACTCGCCTTAAACAAAGGTGAAACTGTACCTGCGTTTTTAGCGGTGATTGATACTGAGAAAGCCGCGCTGATGAAAAGCGCAGATGTACTGCCGTTTTTAGAAAAAAAGACCATCAAGTGGGGTAAATCTGCCACGCAATATACGCAAGAGGCATTGGATGCTATCTCTGCGCACATCGGCACGCATTTTGTCTCATTCAAAATCTCCACGCATGAAGATGAATTTATCAGCACGGTTAAAGCCGCCATTAAATCGGGCGATATTATTCGCACGCAGATTACGCCTGATAACCTGAAGCAAGTATTTGATAAATGGGTAGAAATGGTTGGGCGCGAGATTGATGGCGTGGATGAAGACGATTACGCGCTACTGTTTTTTGCCGATATTATGCACGATGGCACAG
>JANNFN010000063.1:0-2489 GCA_031379885.1 Methylotenera sp. | reverse complement strand
CGTCACCACGATTGGCGCGACCAGGGTGAGTGTCGGGATGATATCCACTAAATAAGTATCATCACCAGCACCGCCAATGAGGCTGTCATTACCTATACCACCATCGAGCGTGTCGTTGCCTGCACCACCATCGAGCGTATCGTTGCCTGCACCACCATCGAGCGTATCGTTACCAGCAAAACCGCTGATGCTGTTGTTGTTAGTATCAAGCACATCTGCTGTAATAGTGTCGTTACCAGTAAATCTTGTTGGATTGGTAACGTAATTATAAAAGGCATTTAAATTGGGGTGAGTAAGGGGATCAGTCAAAGTAAAAAGCTGTAGAGCGTCAAGAGTTAACCCACTAGCAATAAAGTTGTGACCTAAATTATCAGCAAAAGTAAAGCTTGAAATCGTTCCGCCAATGATGTCTTCGGCAGCATTGAGTTTAATGCTGCCCGCCATATTGAGCGTATTACCATTGAAAGTGACGTTGTATTTGGTTGCTGTTCCCCCTGCAAACTCACCAGTGAGGTTATCGACGTTAAATGCGCCTTCAATTAGCAGGTTAGTTAGCCCTGCTGCGATGCTAGAGGTGTAAGAAATTTTATTTAACGAGCCGTTGTAAAGGGATGTGTCAAAATTAAAGGTAACGCTACCTGTAACCAATAAATTTCTATTTGTAACTAAATCGGTGTCAATCAAGCTTATCGAGGTAACCGTTTCAAATGGCACAGCGTCAGTAAAATGATTGCCACGCACGTCTGCCTTAAATGTAGTGCCAGTATCAGGGTTGACCCAAGTGCCAGTAATTTGCGTGTTGGTTTCAACGCCTGGCGGCACAACAGCAAAGGAATCGAAGGGGTTAAAAGTAGCATCGAACTCAGCTATTGCACTAGTCACACCGCCATCAAGTGCATTAAGATCGATAAGTTGCCAGTTGCTAAATTGAATGTTCATTTTTTATTAATTCGTTTGTTAACAATAGTAAGAAAATACACACAAAACTTTGGCTGTGCAATAGCCCTTTTGGACAAATTATTTTACTATTAGGGTAGTAATAACTAAAACAAATTTTATTGAGATTTTTACATGTTAGAAAAAATAATTGCAGTACTCGCCACTTGGATTATGGGCGTGATTTCATCGATGGGTTATGGCGGCATTGTGCTGTTGATGGCGATTGAATCTGCCTGTATTCCGTTACCATCCGAAATTATTATGCCGTTTGCGGGTTTTTTAGTGAGCAAAGGCGAGATGACTTTATTCGGCATTGCGCTGGCTGGTGCGATTGGCTGCGTGGTAGGTTCAATTCCTGCTTATTATTTGGGCATGTATGGCGGCCGCCCATTAGTAGAAAAATACGGTAAATATGTGCTCATTTCGCATAAAGATTTGGATATGGCGGATAGCTGGTTTGCAAAACACGGCGAAATTATTATTTTTATCGCACGTCTATTGCCTGCGGTGCGCACGTTTATTGCCTTCCCGGCCGGGGTAGCGCGTATGAATATGTCTAAATTTATTGCATATACTTTTGTGGGCTCGTTTATTTGGTGCTGGGTGTTGGGTTATGTGGGCATGAAAGCTGGAGATCATTGGGAGGATTTAAAAGTATATTTTCACCAGTTTCATTATGTCATTATCGTAGCTGGTATTGCGTTTGTAATTTGGTATGTGCGCAGGCATTTTAAAAACAATTAATCAATTCTTACCAACTTACCCAAACTTAAAAAGAAAACTGCAGTTTTAATAGGTAAATTTTCGTGTAAAAATAAGTTCGCATAGCGCGCCAACTGTGGTTGATGCTGTGCCGCTGCCATTTCTGCATTTTCATCTGCCGCTGTTAATTTGTAATCAATAATCCACCGCGTTTTGGTTTTTGTTAACACATCTTCTTCAACAAAAGTAAGATCGATGCGATGTTCTTGCGCCGCATTATTATCGTCAATTGTGGTAATGCTTAATTCTGTTTGACGAGATGCTCTGGGAGCCAATATCCATGAGCCTTCTTGGCTATTAATGGTTTGTTTTAAAGCGGCAATAATTTGTTGCACTTGTTTATCAACCTCTTTTTTATCGTGACCTTTTTGCAACAACCAAAATTTCATGCTCTGGAAGCAAGCATCTATGCGGCTTGCAGGCCAGTGCTCTAAACCAGTGTTTGCAATCATTTCCATATACAAATGCGCGAGCGAGCCAGTGTCAGCTGCAAGATTTAAAGGTGGTAGCAGTAAACTTTGTTTAGCAGGTGGTTTGTTTGTAATGATTGTGCTGGTTTTATCTGCTTGCAGCACGCTAGGCATTTGCAGATGTTTCAGCCGCACTAATTGTGGAGTGAAAGTGGTAATATTATCCCCAATTTTTGCGTTATTTTCCGTGAATTCAGCAGCTTCAAATTTATGCGAAACCGCGTTCCACAGCAAATCCAGAAATGTATTTTGTATGGGCTTAATTTCGCCTTTTGCGTTTTGATTAGCAACACCAACCAAGTGCAATTTCCTTTCAGC
>JANNFN010000062.1:0-11347 GCA_031379885.1 Methylotenera sp. | reverse complement strand
TTTAAATCTACTCTCACAAACGCCAAACTGGCTGCTGGGTATTGGTGCAAAGCCGATGTATTTGGGCTTAGACTTACGTGGCGGTGTGCACTTTTTACTGCAAGTAGATATGAAAGCCGCTCTAGATAAGGCTGCCGAGAGCAGTGTAGGTGATTTCCGCACCACTTTGCGTCGCGAAAAAATCAATTATTTTGGTATTGCTCGTGATGGTCAAAAAGTTGAAGTAAAATTTGAAACAGAAACAGAACTTGAAAAAGCGCGCAAAATTTTAGGTAAGGATTACCCCGATTTAACTTACAACGACTCCACAAACGGCAAAGAACAAGTGCTGAGCGCCACGATTGGCGAGGCGACAAAAAGGAAAATTCAAGAATTTGCACTTAAACAAAATCTGCAAACGCTGCATAACCGCATTAATGAGCTTGGCGTTGCCGAGCCAATCGTGCAACAACAGGGCTTTGACCGCATTGTGGTGCAATTGCCTGGCGTACTTGATACCGCTAGAGCCAAAGAGCTTCTAGGCCGTACAGCAACGCTAGAAATACGCATGGTAGATGAAGATAAAAAAGATATTGCTACGCTAGAAGCTGCAGAAAAAGGCCAAGTACCATTTGGTGATGAGCTTTATAAAGACCGCGAAGGGCGGCCAATACTCGTTAAGAAAAACGTGGTGCTGACTGGCGACCGCATTACCGATGCAGGCCCTGGTGTGAATCAGCAAACTGGTGGCTCTGTGGTAAATGTGACGCTAGATGGCCGTGGTGCTGGGATATTTAAAAACGTCACACGGGACAATGTGGGCAAGCGCATGGCAATTTTACTCATTGAAAAAGGCAGTACAGAAGTGATTACTGCGCCTGTTATCAACGAAGAAATTGGCGGTGGACATGTGCAGATTTCTGGTATGGATAGCGCACAAGAAGCAACCGATATTTCGCTATTATTAAGAGCTGGTGCGCTGGCAGCACCGATGGAAATTATCGAAGAGCGTACTGTCGGCCCAAGCATGGGTGCTGACAACATCAAACGTGGTGTGCATTCTACGCTGTGGGGCTTTGCCGCAATTGCGGTCATGATGATGATTTATTACATGGCCTTTGGCGGTGTTTCAGTGTTGGCACTAGGCGTTAACCTATTATTACTTGTTGCCTTGCTTTCTATGTTACAAGCCACACTCACCTTGCCTGGCTTGGCAGCGATTGCACTGGCGCTAGGGATGGCGATTGATGCCAATGTATTAATTAACGAGCGCGTTCGTGAAGAGTTGCGCAATGGCAATACGCCACAAGCCAGTATTAGCGCGGGTTACAGCCGTGCTTGGGATACGATTTTAGACTCTAACGTAACCACATTAATTGCTGGCTTGGCTTTATTTATGTTTGGCACTGGGCCAATAAAAGGCTTTGCTGTGGTGCATGTATTGGGCATTTTAACTTCAATGTTCAGCGCTATATTGGTATCGCGTGCGATTGTGAACATCATTTACGGTTACCGCCGTAAAGTTACCAAACTCTCTATCGGCCAGATTTATAAAGCCGATTAGACAACTATTACAGATAAGTTACTAGAGCAAAATTATGGAATTATTTAGAATCAAAAAAGACATCCCGTTTATGAGTTATAGCCGTTTAACCACGGCAATCTCATTAGTGACATTTTTGTTGGCTATATTTTTCTTAGCCACAAGAGGACTACATTACGGCGTAGACTTCACTGGCGGCACTGCGATGGAAGTCAATTACCCTCACCCAGCGAATCTGGAAGCGATTCGCAAAGCGGTTGCCGATACTGGTTTAAAAGATGTAACTGTACAAAACTTTGGTACCAGCCATGATGTGCTGATACGCCTACCGCTTAAAAAAGAAATATCCATTGCAACGCTTTCAGAAAATGTAGCAAAAGCATTGAAAAATGAAGATGCTAGCGTTGAAGTGCGCCGTGTAGAAAGCGTAGGCTCACAAGTAGGTGATGAACTGTATTCTAATGGCGGCCTAGCCTTGCTATTGGTTTGTGCGGGTATTATGATTTATTTGGCGATTCGCTTTGAGTGGCGTTTTGCGGTGGCTGCGATTATCGCCAACTTACACGATGTGGTCATTATTTTAGGCTTTTTTGCTTTTTTCCAATGGGAATTTAACCTGACAGTTTTAGCTGCGGTTTTAGCTGTGCTTGGCTATTCGGTAAACGAATCTGTCGTAGTGTTTGACCGAGTGCGCGAAAACTTTAGAAAAATGCGTAAAGCCAATGTAGTACAAGTGATTGATAACGCCATTACGCGCACTATGTCGCGTACCGTGATTACGCATGCAATGACGCAAACCATGGTGGGTTCAATGCTGTTATTTGGCGGTGAAGTGTTACACAACTTTGCACTGGCGCTTACTATCGGTATTTTGTTTGGTATTTACTCTTCTGTATTGGTTGCTTGCCCAATCGCTATGTGGCTTGGTGTAAATCGTGCCAATTTAATTGGCGACATTGATAAAGATAAAAAAGACGCAGATAAAAGCACAGAAGCACTTGCACCTTGATGTGTTTGCACTTTAAATGCGCCACACCCTTGATTATTCAAACGATTAGCAGTTAAACTTGCCATATCATAACAACGATTTAACGCTCATTGGATAATGTTCCCTTAAGCTGGCAGGTAGGCATTTTATTGCTTCTGCTCTCCTGTACGGCTTTTTTCTCGCTCGCAGAAACTAGCTTGATGTCTCTCAACCGTTATCGGATGAAACATCTGGCAAAACAAGGTCATCGTGGTGCACGTTTGGCCAGTATATTATTATCCAAAACCGATAAAGTACTTGGTGTTATTTTATTGGGCAATACGCTGTGTATCGTCGCCTCGTCTGCGCTAGAGGTGCAAATCAGCCATCGCTTGTTTGGCGAGGGCGAATATGTATTAGCGCTAGGCTCTGTGGCGCTCACGTTTATTATCTTAGTATTTAGCGAAATTTCACCCAAAGTGATTGCAGCCGCGCATGCCGAAAAGATAGGCTTTGCATGTAGCTATATTATTTATCCATTGTTATGGATGTTTAATCCAGTGGTTACTTTTGTGAACCTTTTTGTTAAAGGTTTTGTAAGAGTTTTAGGCATTAAAGTCAATTTCGAAGAAACTTTAAACGCAGTGACTACTGAAGAACTGCGAAGCATTGTGTCTGAAGCCGGACACTATATCCCCAAAAAAAATCGCACTATTTTATTGAATTTGCTCGATCTTGAAAAAATCACCGTGGATGACGTGATGACCGCACATACACAAGTGGAAGTGATAGATTTTGACGATCCAATTGATGACATTCTGCAACGCATTACTAACAGCCATCACACTCGCCTGCCAGTGCGCGAGGGTGATAGTGAAGAAATTATCGGGATCATTCATATTCGTAAAGTGATTAACCAGCTACGCGCGCACCAGCATGATGGCGATTTAACCAAAGAATCCTTGCGTGAAATAATTGAAGAACCTTATTTCGTGCCCGCTGGCACACCGCTTTATACGCAAATACAACAGTTTCAAGAAAATCAGGAGCGTATCGCTTTGGTTGTTGATGAATATGGTGAGTTTAAAGGCTTGGTAACACTCGAGGACATTCTAGAAGAGGTCATCGGCGACTTCACCACGCAATCACCTAGCCGAGTGGGTAGCTATCGCCAAGAGGCTGATGGAAGCTGGTTGGTGGACGGAAGCAGCTCGTTGCGCGATTTAAATAAAAAACTTAATCTGCAACTTCCTCTAGATGGACCACGCACTTTAAACGGCTTAGTCATCGAACATTTTGAAGATATTCCTGAAGCTGGCACCAGTTTCAGAATCGGCGAACACACGCTAGAAATCGTGCAAACCCAAGACAGAATCGTCAAAAGTATCAAAATATTCCCCTAGCGTTAATAAATATAATAGCCCTACTCACTTTGGGCTTGAAATTTTCGCAATTCGGCTCAAAATACAATTAAGTAATAAATAAATAAGCACATGGCAAATACGCACAGTACTGGCGACACCGCACTTAAACCCAGCGCAGTTAAACCAAAACTGCCTGAAATGTTTAAAGTATTGCTATTAAATGACGATTACACTCCTATGGAGTTTGTTGTTGAGACGATTCAACGTTTTTTTAACAAAAGCCGTGAACAAGCGACGCAAATTATGCTCAAAGTACATACAGAGGGCGTAGGCGTATGTGGGGTGTATCCGCAAGACATCGCGGAAACGAAGATGAATCAGGTAATAATACATGCTAAGGAAGCGCAACACCCCTTGCAGTGTGTAGTAGAACCGGCGTAGAGTAAGCATATGAAAGTTAAAGGTAGAAAATGATAGCGCAAGAACTTGAAGTGAGTTTACATATGGCGTTTATGGATGCGCGACAAAAGCGCCATGAACTCATTACGGTTGAGCATTTGTTGCTGGCGATGATTGATAATCCTACTGCGGCTGAAGTATTGCGCGCGTGCGGTGCAAAATTTGAAGTGTTGCGCACTGAGCTAAATCATTACATTGAAGAACATACACCCACAGTCAATGGTACAGAAGAAGTTGATACACAGCCTACGCTAGGTTTTCAACGTGTCATTCAGCGCGCTATGTTGCACGTGCAATCTTCTGGTAAAAAAGAAGTGACTGGTGCTAACGTATTAGTCGCGATATATGGCGAAAAAGATTCACATGCGGTGTTTTTCTTGCATCAACAAGGTATTACACGGCTGGATGTAGTGAATTTTATTTCGCACGGCGTGGCAAAAATACCTGAAGGCGATAACAAAACTGATGGCGGTGAAACCGATGTTGAAATGGAATCTGCACCCAATGGTGCTTTAGAAAACTTTACGCTCAACTTAAATGTACAAGTGGCTGCTGGCAAGATAGACCCGCTGATTGGTCGTGCACCAGAACTAGAGCGTGTTATTCAAACTTTATGCCGCCGTCGCAAAAACAATCCACTACTGGTTGGCGAGGCTGGGGTGGGTAAAACTGCCATTGCCGAAGGTCTGGCGAGCCGCATCGTGGGTAAAGACATTCCAGAAGTATTGGCCAATGCGACTGTTTACTCATTAGACATGGGCGCCTTGTTGGCGGGCACCAAATATCGTGGTGACTTTGAACAACGCTTAAAAGCAGTGATGAAACAGTTGGCCGAAAAACCCGACGCAATTTTATTTATTGATGAAATTCACACATTAATTGGCGCTGGTGCGGCCAGTGGCGGTACTTTAGACGCAAGCAATCTACTTAAACCTGCGCTTTCAAACGGCACGCTCAAGTGCATAGGTGCAACCACCTACCAAGAATATCGCGGCATTTTTGAGAAAGACCACGCGCTATCACGTCGCTTCCAAAAAATTGATGTGGTAGAGCCTAGTGTTGCTGAAACCATTGAAATATTAAAAGGCCTGAAATCACGCTTTGAAGAACACCACAGTGTGAAATACAGCGCCAGTGCGCTTACAACAGCGGCCGAGCTCTCAGCCAAATATATCAATGACCGTCATTTGCCTGACAAAGCCATTGATGTGATTGATGAAGCTGGAGCTGCGCAACGCATATTGCCAAAATCAAAGCAGAAAAAAGTTATCGGCAATAAAGAGATTGAAGATATTATTGCCAAAATTGCGCGCATCCCGCCCAAAAATATATCAACAGATGATCGCACGGCACTTAAAACGCTGGATCGCGATTTAAAAGCCGTGGTATTTGGCCAAGATAAAGCTATTGAAGTGCTGACAACAGCCGTTAAAATGGCACGCAGCGGCCTTGGTGGCAACAATAAACCTGTTGGTAGCTTCTTGTTCAGCGGTCCAACTGGCGTGGGTAAAACTGAAGTTGCTAAGCAGCTCGCCTACATTATGGGTATTGAACTCAGTCGCTTTGACATGAGCGAATATATGGAGCGACATGCCGTGTCACGCTTAATAGGCGCGCCTCCCGGCTATGTTGGTTTTGACCAAGGCGGTTTGCTAACCGAAGCCATTTCAAAACAACCTTATTGTGTGCTGCTTTTAGATGAAATTGAAAAGGCTCATCCCGATATTTTCAACATTTTGTTGCAAGTGATGGATCATGGCACGCTCACCGATAACAACGGTCGCAAGGCGGATTTTAGAAACGTCACCATTATCATGACCACCAATGCAGGCGCGGAAAACTTAGCGCAATCGAGCATTGGCTTTACTAACAGTAAGCAAGCCGGCGACGAGCAAGCAGACATTAAACGCTTATTCTCGCCAGAATTCCGCAACCGTTTGGATGCGACGGTTTCTTTTGCTTCACTTTCGCAAGACATTATCATCCGCGTAGTGGATAAATTCTTGATGCAATTAGAAGACCAATTGCATGAGAAAAAGGTGGAAGTCACCTTTAGTGATGAACTGAAAAATTACCTCGGCAAAAAAGGTTTCGACCCGCTCATGGGCGCGCGGCCTATGGCACGCTTGATTCAAGATACTATTCGCAAAGCTTTGGCAGATGAGTTATTGTTTGGCAAGCTAGCCAATGGCGGCAACGTGCACGTGGATATTGACGACAAAGACCAGGTAAAATTGGTGTTTGATGAACTATCGCATTCTTCAAAACCCTCAACGCCGAAGCCAGAAGCCGAAACAGTTTAAAATCTAATTTTTAAAAAAATCATACTCAAATCACCCGACGTAAGTCGGGTTTTTTGTCATTATACTTTTAAATAAATCTGAACTCACGCAGCCACTTAGCCATGACCGCAGATTTGGATAAGGTGCCTCGCCAAACCAGTTGTTATCCACTGCAGCAAACTGCCGCACAAACGGAAAAATGGCGTAATCTGCAAAACTAGGTTCTGCATCAAACAAATAGGCGTGTTGGTTAAGTAAAACTTCCAACTTTTGTAAAAATACTTCGCCTTGCTGACGATATTCGAGCTGTGTTTTTTCTGGATAGCGCTCAGGGTATTTATATCGATCTAAAGCTTGCTTAAAACTACTATCATTTTCTAAAATTAGCGGCCTGCTAGCCGCATGGGTATTGGCTCCCAAGGCATGGTTTTGAAGTGCAAAAAACATGATATCCAAACTCTCTTCAATCACCGCCCCATCCTGCAATAACAACACTGGCACTGTAGCTTTGGGCGAAATATCCAATAAATGCGTAGGTTTATTGCGTAGTGTGATTTCACGAATTTCAACTTCAATCTCCGCAAGCTTCAGCGCCATCCGCGCACGCATAGCATAGGGGCAACGACGGTAGGAATATAAAATTGGCAAACCCAAAACTTTAACCCAGAGTTTTACAAATATCGCGGACCAGCTTCGGCCCTTTGTAGATTAACCCGCTATACACCTGCACCAAGCTAGCACCCGCGGCGATTTTTTCCGCTGCGTCTGCGCCGCTTAAAATACCGCCCACACCAATAATCGGTAGTGTGCCTTGCAGTTGTTTTGAGAGTTGTTGAATGACAACATTAGATTGATTGCGCACTGGCTCACCCGATAAACCGCCAGTTTCATCGGCATTTTGCATGCCTTTCACAGCATCACGCGCTAAAGTCGTATTAGTCGCAATCACACCGTCTATCTTATGTTGCATGAGTAAGTCAGCAATTTCGATGACTTGTTCTGGCGTTAAGTCAGGCGCGATTTTTAAAGTAACCGGCACATACTTGCTATGTTCATCACTTAACTTAGTTTGCTCTAGTTTTAAAACACCAAGCAAGTTGGATAAAGCTTCTTTGGCCTGCAAATCGCGTAAGTTTTTGGTGTTGGGCGACGAAATATTCACGGTAATATAGCTGGCGTGTGCATATACTTTTTGCATACAAATTAGGTAATCATCAACAGCTTTTTCATTCGGCGTATCGAAATTTTTGCCGATGTTAATGCCCAAGATGCCTTTGTATTTAGTCGCTTTTACGTTGTCAACTAAATTATCCACACCTAAGTTATTAAAACCAAAGCGGTTAATAATGCCGCTTGCCTCTGACACGCGGAACAAGCGCGGACGCGGGTTTCCAGGCTGCGGACGTGGTGTCACTGTTCCCACCTCTATAAAGCCAAAACCTAACTTAGCCATGCCATCTATCACCGCGCCATTTTTATCAAGCCCAGCCGCTAAACCTACTGGATTTATAAAAGTCAAACCCATGACTTGACGTGGTGTACAAATTGGCGCTTTGGGATATAAGTTTAATAAGCTAAATTGTTCTGCCCATTTCAGGCTTTTTAAAGTGAGATCATGCGCGATTTCTGCATCGAGTTGAAACAAAAATGGCTTAGCGAAATGGTAAAAATTCATGCCGCTATTTTACGCGAGATAAAGCTAATTGATAAATCACTAACTATTCTTTACCCTTATCGTATATTTATATCCGCATGCTCTACATTTAAACAAACGCCCATCAACAGTTTTTGCGCGCGGCTGTGCACCACAACGTGGGCACTGCGCATCATCTCCTGCATTTTTAATAACTACATAATCTTTTAAAGTGACTGTATTCGCACTTAAAGGGCTTACAAATTTTTTGTTAAAAAAAGTGCCTAAAATAATGAGTAACAACGCACCATTTTCTAGCAACACATTGATTTTTAAACCTAAAATATGATGATTGATAAAAATATCAAAGTGATGAAATGATGCTGCACGCACTAAAATAAACGTGCAAAGCAATATAATGCCTACCCAAGTTAATTTAAAATGTCGCCAAGAATTAGCCAAAAATAATCGCAAACTAAACAGAGCAATCAACATACCTAAACCTAGAAAGCCGATAAATGCAATTTGCACTGGCTTACGATACGCGTACCAGCCATGCATTAGTGCTGAATCTTTCGCGGTTTGCGTGAGCCAACTTTGCAAATCTAACTGCTTGTTAATCCCCAAAAACAATAAAAATAGCGCCAAAAAAAGCCAAAATTTACTTTCACCGCCTATTTTTTTAACTACGCCCGCCTCTTTAACGCAATAAATCACTGCTATTAAATAAACCAACACAGTTAACCAGCCGAAAATTGTCGGGTCACCAATGCCCACATGCCAACGACCATCCTCAATTGCAGCCAAAGCAAAACAACTTTGAGACAAAAGAAATATAGAAAGAGCCAACTTATTCATGCGTGTATTCTAGCGCTAATACACACTAAAAACACATACCCTGAGAGCCGCATAGATATTGGGCTGCAGAGCACCTTATTTATGGCATTCGCATGATCATGACTTTAATCCTCTTCACACTTTGCTTGCCACTTTAGAGGCAAGCAAAGTGAGAGGCCAAATACTGGCATGCGGTCTTAAATGCCTAGTCCGAGTTCCGCAGCCGCCCAGATGCGGCGCTAAGACCGAAGGAAACAAGCGGCAGCGGGGTGCTCTTTTATTTGGTTACTTTCTTTTGAGCAAGCAAAAGTAAAGTGACTCGCCTAAAGCGAAAAACAATACAACTTAAGACTCTAGCTAACTATATTTTTATGCCAAATGGTAATTTTTCCACACGTAATATAATTTATAATAGCTATTCCCAAATATACCCCTACAAGTGGAATAAAGTTTGAATTGACGAATACTGTCCAATTAGATACGCCACCTGAAAGCATAACCCACACCAACATCAATAAATAAATTGTGCAGAAAACAGCTGTCACATTTAATAATCGCTTCAACATGGCCATTCCGATATTCTCCCAAGATTAATTAGAGAAGCACCTTCTCAATCCCACCATTATTCACTCTCTCTACATATTCCTGCATCCAATTCTCACCCAGAATATGCTTCGCCATCTCAACCACAATATAATCCGCCTCAATGCCCGTATCTTCGCCATAGCGCGCCAAACCTTGCAGACAGCTTGGGCACGAGGTTAATATTTTCACTTTTTCTTCAGGATTACCCACGGTTAAGCCCATTTTACCCATGCCTTTTTCCAGCTCTTCCTGCTTACGCATTTTTACCTGCGTGGCAATATCGGGGCGGGCTACCGCAAAGGTACCACTTTCACCACAGCAACGGTCATTCAGCTGAACCTCTTGCCCCATCAACTTATTAGTCACTTCTAGCGGCTTATAAGTCTTCATTGGTGTATGGCATGGGTCGTGGTACATATAACGCGTACCAGTAATACCTGCCAGCTTCATGTCTTTTTCCATTAAATATTCGTGAATATCTAACAACCTGCAACCTGGAAATATCTTTTCAAACTCATATTTTTGCAGTTGATCCATACACGTGCCGCATGAAACAATCACCGTTTTAATATCCAAATAATTAAGTGTATTGGCCACACGATGGAACAGCACGCGATTATCTGTAGTGATTTCTTGGCCTTTGTCGTGGTTACCACTCGAAGTTTGCGGATAGCCGCAACACAAGTAACCGGGCGGCAGCACAGTAATGGCACCGACTTCATAGAGCATGGCCTGCGTGGCTAAACCTACGTTTGAAAACAAGCGCTCCGAGCCACAGCCAGGGAAGTAAAATACGGCTTCAGAATCTTCCGTCACTGTTTGCGGGTTACGGATAACGGGAATCATGCTGTTATCTTCTATGCCCAACAATGCGCGTGACGTTTTAGTCGGCATTTTTTTTGGCATTGGCCGATTAATAAAATGTACGATTTGCGCTTTAATTTCTGGCTTACCAACGGTAGCGGGCGGCCTGATTTTATCTTTCAACAAACCAAACTTTTTAGCTAAAAGATGCGCAAAATTTTGTGCTCTGTAGCCAATGCCCACCATAAATAGACGCATCAATTTAATCGTGGCGGGGTCTTTAAGATTCAAGAAAGTCATACCCAATGCGGTACCTGGGTTAAATTTCTTTTTGCCTTGCTCGCGTAAAAAGTTACGCATTTTGATAGATACATCCCCAAAATCAATATCCACTGGGCATGGGTTTAAGCACTTATGACAGACCGTGCAATGGTCTGCCACGTCATTAAATTCATCAAAATGTTTAAGTGAAATGCCGCGTCGCGTTTGCTCTTCGTACAAAAATGCCTCAATGAGTAGCGAAGTACCTAAGATTTTGTTGCGAGGTGAGTACAATAAATTTGCGCGTGGCACATGCGTAGTACACACGGGCTTACATTTACCACAACGTAAACAATCCGAAATGTCATCGGCAATCTCGCCAATGGCAGATTGTTCCATGATAATAGACTCTTGCTCGAGCAAGCCAAAGCTAGGCGTATAGGCGTTTTCCAGCCCTGAGCCTGCTAATAACTTGCCTTTATTAAAGTGACCGTTCGGGTCGACTTTATTTTTTTAAGTGGTGAAATTATCAATCGTCGCTTGGTCTAAAAACTCCATTTTGGTGATGCCGATGCCATGCTCGCCAGAAATCACGCCATTTAGACTTTTCGCCAGATCCATCACGCGCGCAAC
>JANNFN010000058.1:0-12078 GCA_031379885.1 Methylotenera sp. | reverse complement strand
ACCATACATACACGTGCCATGGTTATCCCCAATTACTTTGCTTTTTACGAAAGACCGCAATTATAGACTGAAATTGAAGTTTATTTCAACCTAAATATCGGATTTTTCTAGTGTTTTAACTACTTAATGCTTACCAGTACTACCAAACCCGCCATCACCGCGCTCGCTCTCTGTAAATTCATCCACTATATGAAAGTCTGCCTGTACAACAGGCACAATAACTAGCTGGGCAATACGCTCCATTGGGTTAAGTAAAAACGCTTCTTTGCTGCGATTCCAGCAAGAAACCAAAAGTTGGCCTTGATAATCCGAATCAATCAAACCCACCAAATTTCCCAGCACAATGCCGTGTTTATGCCCCAAGCCAGAGCGCGGCAGAATTAGCGCGGCGTAATACGCGTTATCAATATGAATCGCCATGCCAGTCGGAATCATCACCGTTTCACCAGGCTGAATGGTCTGTGTATGCTCTATACAAGCCCGCAAATCAAGCCCCGCAGAGCCAGGCGTGGCGTAGGCTGGCATCATGTGATGCAAGCGATTATCAAGGATTTTTAAATCGACGGTGATAGACATGAGCTTAACTTTTTATAATTAAATTAAAGTAGCATTAAACACTAAATAGGCACGAAAATCACTATGCAGACTGGTTTAGGCCTTAATCATTGTTTAAATAAGCTATTATTTAATGTAAAAACAGTCGGCCTGTAACCCGCATGGATATTGGCTTGCAGGACATCTATTTTGAACATAAATAAGCCAGTTTATATCAAACTGGCTTATTGATTGTTA
Organism: Methylotenera sp.; assembly: GCA_031379885.1. GTDB lineage: Bacteria > Pseudomonadota > Gammaproteobacteria > Burkholderiales > Methylophilaceae > Methylotenera_A. The sequence continues at coordinate 11,286 of JANNFN010000058.1, read as the reverse complement.
CATTTAGAAGCTAATTATTAGAACTTGCTGTTTTTTAAAACTTATAATTCGCACTTAAACCCAGCAAATAATTTCTGTCAGCGGCTGGTTCAAAGAAACGTAAGTTAGCATCATTCACACGCACCGAGCCGATATATTCTTTATCAAACATATTCTCTACACGCAAAAATTCGCTAAAGTTCCAATTAGCTAAGTTTTGCTCAAACCCTGCGCGCAGATTGAAAATAGTGTATGAGGGCGCTGTATCAGTATTTCTGTCATTTACATATACTTTGCTGTTATGACGGCCTTCAAACGCGGTGCTAAAACCAAATGGCGCGTATTTCCAGGCCACTTCGCCATAAAGTTGCGTTTTGTATGTGCCAGGGATTTTGTTGCCAGCATCTACAACGCTAGTAGTGGTTGGCGTAGGCTTAAAGCTAAAGCTATCTTCAAATTTAGCATTGAGCAGCGAGTATGAAAAATAAGTGGAAATGTCGTTTGAAAACTGAGAATCTATTGAAAGCTCAGCACCTGTGCGCTTAGTTTTGCTGGCATTCATGTAAACACTCCTGCCTGAGTCGCTAGCACTTATTACAAGCTCATCTTCGGTAGTAATTCTAAATAAGTTAAGGTTGGCTTGGGTGTTGTCACTAATAAAGATTTTTGCTCCCACTTCAAAGTTGCGGCTTTCACTTGGTTTCAAATTCAGGTTTGGAGTTGCACCAGTGCCCACCGAGTTATACGCTGCCTCAATAAAGGTGGGCGTTTCAAAGCCGCGGCCATAGTTGGCATAAAGGTTAAACGTAGGTGTTACTTTCCACACAGCACCTATGACAGGCGTGGTTTTTTTATATTCTACAGAGCCACTATTATCACCAAGCGCAGCAAGCTTGTCATTGATGTCGAGTTTAACTTTGGTGTGGCGAGCGCCTGCGTGTAAATCGACATTGTTCAAAATGGACAATTTGCCTTGAATGTATTGATCAAAGTTATCAACAATATTATCTTCGTCACGGTTTGGTGTAGAGGGTAGGCTAGTGTCAAGGCGAGCATCTTTTGATTTGCCATAATTTAAACCCATGCTTAAGGCGTAGGATTTGTTAAATACATCACCTTTATTGTCCCAGCGTATATCAGTACCGTAAAATTCTCTGGAAATAACGCTAGCACGCGAGCTTGTACCATCAGGACTGGTAGGTAGAATTTGTTCATTCTCACGTGTGCCGACGTAAGTCATTAGGTTGAGCGAGTTGTTTTCGTTAAAGGCATGCTCTAGATTAAAACCAATCTGTGCGTGGCTACGATTTACGCGGGTATTTGCGTTTATTACGGCTTTGGGAACACCTTTAGGGTCAACAAAAGCAGAAGGCGCAGCGGAAGCGGCGGCCGTTACTGGGTTGCGTGGCAAGCCAAGCGGATCTTCAGCTTTTTGCTCAAACCAGTTCACCAAGGTCGTCAGTTTGGTATCTTCGCTGATATTGATTTTAAATTTAGCCGTGGCTGCTTGTTTATCAGCTTTGCTGTGATCACGATAACCATCAGTTTCAAAGTTAGAAACATTGAGCAAGTATTCGATATTTTCAGATGTGTCTGTGGCATTCAAGATTTGGCGCTTGGTGTCGTAGCTGCCAAACATTACTGTTCCGCCTACTTCTAGCGTTTTTGGGGCATCTTCAGTGAACATTTGAACGACGCCGCCAGATGAGTTGCCATAAAGTGCAGAGAACGGGCCGCGCATGACTTCAATGCTTTTAATTGCAGACAAATCGACGATGCCAGGCTGGCCTTGGCCGTCAGGCATGGTAAGCGGAATGCCATCGACATAAACGCGAATACCACGCACGCCAAAGCTAGAGCGAGAGCCGAAGCCACGGCTGGATATTTGTGGATCTTGCGATGAGTTAGTGCGGTTTTGCGCAGTGATGCCAGGCACACGAATCAAGCTTTCTGAAAGTGTCATTAGCAATTGGCCGTCTTGAATGTCTTCTTTGTTGACCACGTCGATAGCAACTGGCAAATCGAAGCTATTTTGCTCAACGCGGGTGGCGGTCACAACCACAGGCGCGGTGATTATTTTTTCTGAAGCCGATTCATCTGCAATAGAGTTGCTTGAGAAACTAAAAGTGCTGATAACTGCAACGGATAATAGATTGAGCTGAAAACTGTTGGTGTGAGACATAATAACCTTAACTTAGTTTATCTAATGTGTATGTAATAACTGGGGACGATTCTATTATCTAAATTCCATAATAGAATCATGATTTTCATGAGTTTATTGACAAGTCGCGCTATGTTTGATGTAAATCAACCTAGTTGTTGCGCTATGACAAATAGTGAAAGCGCTGGCGCTTTGTTTGTTGCACTTTTAAATTCAGAGCAACTTTATCATATGGTGTAGTATTTCTCTTGATACTTGATTTTTGGGAGCTTTTGTCAAGCTGTGGGCGCCTTGGTTATCGAGTAAGATGACTGAACTTTCATCCAGTCCCATGCTGTCGCTTACTAGGTTAGCAACCATCAATGGTAGTTTTTTTTTTTGGCGTTTTGCTTCAGCATATTCAAGCAGATTTTCACTTTCTGCGGCAAAACCTACGCAAAATGGCGCATTGGGCAAACTCGCAACTTCTGCCAAAATATCTTTGTTTGGTATAAGTGCTATGCTACGTGTCGAAGTACTTTTTTTAATTTTTTGTACGCTTTGCTCAGTCGGCGAATAGTCAGCTACCGCCGCCACACCAATAAAGATGTCTTGGTTTTTAATATTGCTCATCACCGCTTGATACATGGCGTTGCTACTGGTGGCACTAATATTGCTAACATTTTTTGGTACAATAAGCGCCGTCGCGCCGCTCACTAATGTGACCTCTGCCCCCATATCTGCGGCGGCCTGAGCAATGGCGTAACCCATTTTTCCAGAGCTTAAATTGGTGATTGCGCGCACTGGATCTATCATCTCAAGCGTCGCGCCGGCGGTAATAAGTATGCGCTTGCCAGCTAATAATTTGGGTGTAAAGTGCGCGTTTACCAGCGTCAATAAATCTTCCGCTTCCAGCATGCGCCCTAAGCCAATTTCACCACAGGCTTGATCGCCGCTGTCAGGACCTAAAATAGCGATGTTGTCTTTTATAAGTTGCGCGATATTGCGTTGTGTGGCGGGGTTTTCCCACATTTGTTTGTTCATCGCGGGTGCGACCAATAAAGGGCAATCACGCGCCAAACACAATGTTGAAAGCAAATCATCTGCGCGGCCATGTACTAATTTTGCAATAAACTCAGCCGAAGCTGGCGCGATTAAAATCGCATCGGCATTTCTACTTAACTCAATATGCGGCATACCGTTTGCAATACTGCTATCCCACATACCAATAAAAACGGGTTTGCCAGACAATGCTTGCATGGTCATTGGTGTAATGAATTTAGTGGCGCTTTCAGTCATCACTACTTGTACGTCGATATTGGCTTTAACCAGCAGGCGCACCAATTCTGCAGATTTATAAGCCGCGATACCGCCCGTTATACCTAATACAAGTTTTTTGAATTTTTGCATTTTTGCCATCATTTGTGTAATGCTTACATTTTAATATGAAAACCGAGTAAAACGGCTTAAAACCTATGTGGCGCGTCTTAAGAATCACCATTTTATTACTAATTTTAGCAACAGTCGTTCAACAAACATGGCTGGATAAAGCGGCTTTAGACTGGAAACACGATTTTTATGTGGCAGTTTACCCTGTCAATGCAGATAGCAGTAGCGAGGTAGCTAGTTACATTAAAACACTCACACGAGACGATTTTGAGCCATTAGTCGAATATTATGCAGAGGAAGGCGCACGGTACAATTTGAGTTTGCGCCACCCAATCGAAATACAATTGGGTGATGTTGTGAGTGAAATTCCACCTGCACCCCCCAATGGTGACAGTATTTTGAGTACGATGCTTTGGAGTTTGAAATTTAGAATTTTCGCATGGCAAAACAGTCCAAAGGTGAACGTAAAACCTGATATTCGACTGTATCTATTGTATTACAACCCTGCCACTAGCCACGCGCTATCTCATTCTACTGCGCTAAATAAAGGCCGTATTGGCCGTGTAAATTTGTTTGGAGACAAAAGTTATGCTAAACAAAACTTGGTGATTTTGGGGCATGAGTTATTGCATACGCTCACCGCTACCGATAAATATGATTTACAAACCACACTTCCAGCATACCCAGATGGCTTTGCCGAACCAGATAAACAGCCTCGGTACCCGCAAGATTTTGCCGAACTGATGGGCGGCCGTGTGCCGATAAGTGATACGCAGGCGGAAATACCTAAAAGCTTGGCCCAAACCTTAATTGGCGATAAAACAGCGAGTGAGATTGGTTGGGTTAAGTAAATTTGTGGTGATGAATAACTTTATTAATATCAAACTGGATTCTTCGCTACGCTCAGAATGACAGTTCTTCATTATTCGTCATTCTTAGCGTAGCGAAGAATCCAGAAAGTGTTATCAATATCTAGAGTATTACAATAAAAAGGAATAACCATGGCTATTACCGATTGGCCTACTGCTGAAAGACCTAGAGAAAAATTAATAGAACTTGGCGTTGAAGCTTTATCAGATGCCGAATTGCTGGCGATTTTTCTGCGCGTTGGTGTTACAGGCAAAAGCGCGGTCGATTTAGCGCGCGATTTACTCACTCAATTTGCTAGCTTAAACGGCATATTTGCCGCGACTGAGCATGAATTAAGCCAAGTGCATGGCATAGGAACTAGCAAATACGTGCAATTGCAGGCCATTTTTGAAATGAGTCGCCGCGCGCTTAACGAGCAATTGCAGCAACGCGATGTATTTAAATCGCCGCAACAAGTGCGCGATTATTTGGTATTAAAGCTTGGTGGTCTTACACGCGAAGTGTTTTTGGTGTTATTTTTAGATACGCAAAATCATTTGGTGGCTACTGAGGAAATGTTCGCAGGCACGCTTACAAAAACCAGTGTTTACCCACGTGAGGTAGTTAAGCGCGCCTTGCACCACAACGCTGCTTCGGTCATTTTCGCACACAATCATCCTTCTGGTATTGCGAAACAAAGCCAAGCCGATGAGCTGCTGACTAAAGAATTAAAACAAGCACTGGCGCTAGTCGATGTGCGGGTGCTGGATCATTTTATTGTGGCGGGGAATAATACGCTGTCGTTTTCAGAGCGTGGTTTGCTTTAAGGGGCTTTCCAAACTTCATAAACCCCTTTTGCGCCTAGCAGCCAGATTTTTCTAAATCGTCCATCAATTGAGTCAGCACATCTTATAGCTTCAGCAATTATCGTGTCATCAGGTGACACAACTCTAGCGCTGGTATAACAAAGCAATTCAATTGGCAATAGAGTTTTATAGTTGTTGCTTTTGATGATTTTTTTTTGAACTACTTCATAAGTTGGGTCGGACGTATTGATTAAGCCATCAATATTAGTTTTTCTAACTTTCGAAATTAGAGCTGCGACGTCAGAGGCGCAAATTTCAACTAGTTCAAAGGCAACATCCTCTCCATTGTGAAACGTACAAAAAATATCTGGATCAGACTTCCCGCCTGGCTTTTTAATACTTTCAGGTCTAATAGACAGTTGTGCTTTTTCAACAAATTCTTTAAAGACTGGTATTTCTGTTAAAGCTTTATCTTGCTCGCTACTCATTTTTCAACTTTATCAAGCCAAAACCAAGGCACAGCCCGGTTGTGCGCGGCGTTAATAATCACCGCTTGGCCAGCTTTAACATCAATCGGCTCATCGAATAAGTAGGTGCATTGTTGCCAATTGGAGATTTTGGAGGTTTGCGATGGGTGATTTTCGAACATCACTTTTTGGTCGCCATTCATGTCAAGCCGCATCCATTGCACAAGGCCATAGCAGCGGCCAGCAGTTTTTACTGTAATACGCAGGCTCTTACTTTGGGCTGGGAAGTAATCATCTCCTTCAAAATCAAAGTTAAATGCTTCAATGCCATCGCTTAACAGCTCAATATTGAGGTCGTTTCTGGCAATCATGCGTTTTTTTGAAACTACCGAATTAAAGCGCTGCAAGTTGAAGCCGAACGAATCATCCACGATTAAATTTTGCCTAATATCGTCGCCCGTAAACAAGCCAATCATAATGCTGCCTGCAGCTGGGATGACCTTGCTTTGTGGCTTGAGCAGGCGACGCTTGGCGTCTTCTAAACTCGGCAATACATACTCGCCTAACAACTCGCTGGAAAATATCTCGGAAACCAAGATATCTGCCTGCTCAGGCATATCATTATCTTTTTCTGCACTAATTTCAATATCAGTAGATTTTTTAGCAATGACTTTAATGGTTTTTTCGAACTTATTATCTTTAATAATTTGCTGCGCAGTTTCTGCAATCAGCGGCACGGTTTCACAAGTGGTGACTTGCTTGGCACCAAGTTTGGCTGCCATCATGGCGAGTAAGCCCGAGCCAGTGCCGATTTCGAATACGTTTGAAATTGGTTTGATGACGGATTTAAGCGCATCAAAATAAGCTTGGTTGCGATTTTGTTCGTTCATCATCGGCACATGCCATTCGGGCACAATGCGGCTTAGCGCTTGGTAGGCACCTTGCTGCGCTGCAATTTGCATTGGTGATGTTTCTAACACTTTGCGGTAATACAGCAAGGCTTCATCTGGCGCGCTGGATTCTTTCAAAAGCGCATCTAAATTGGCAAAAGCCTCTGCATAGTTGGGGTTGAGTTCAATCGCACGAATGAAGCTATCTGCTGCTTCAGTCACATTGCCTTGCGCTTTTAACACCACGCCCAAATTGCTATACACCTCAGCGTAGTTTGGTCTAAGTGCAATTGCCTTGCGGTAGCAATCGGCGGCGGCTTCAAATTGTTCTTGTTCTTGTAGTGTTGCGCCCAAATTCACGTAGGCTTCAACATAATTTGGATTGAAGTTCAAGGCTTTGCGCATGAGTTGGGCGGCGGTTTTTAGGTCACCTTTTTGTTTAGCTACCAACCCCAGTAAATGCAAGGCATCTGGCTGATTAGGCGTGGCTTGAAGAACTTGTTTGTAAAGCGATTCAGCAAGGCCTAAATTACCCGTTTGATGATGTGCCATTGCGCTTTGCAGCGCTTGGTGCGGGTTAACGTTGCTAACCGCAGTATGATTAAATACAGCACCAGTTTGTTCGCAACATTGCTTAAATTTTTTGCCGCTGCCACAGGGGCATGGGTCGTTTCGGCCGATTTTATTAGTTGTCATATTGATTTGCGAATTGCTTACAAAACGTAAGGCAAAGGTAATTGAGTTGCTAATATTGTACCAACTAATGCATAGTTAGCTAAGTCGAAGAAGCTAAGCCAGCTGTAATTTAGCTAGCCGCGCGTATAAACCACCTTGCTCTTTTAATGCTGCAGGGCTGCCAATTTCCACAATCTTGCCATTTTCTAGCACGATAATGCGATTGGCTTTTTGCACCGTGCTTAACCTGTGTGCAATCATCAGCGTGGTGCGGCCTTGCATGGCGGCATTTAAGCCTTGTTGCACAAGAATTTCAGACTCTGCATCCAAAGCGCTAGTGGCCTCATCTAATAAGAGTATTGGCGCGTCTTTCAAAATAGCCCGCGCAATAGCAATACGCTGGCGTTGCCCACCCGATAATCTGGTGCCGCGCTCACCGAGAAAAGTTTGGTAGCCGTCTGGTAGTTTGTGCATAAACTCATCTACTTGTGCGGCTTTTGCGGCGGCAATCACTTCGTCATCGCTAGCAGTTGGTTTGCCATAACGAATATTTTCAAATGCGTTGGCGGAGAATATCACTGCATCTTGCGGAACAATTCCGATGTTGTCGCGTAGGGTTTTTAAGCTGAGCGAATCAATGGATTGATTGTTAATTAAAATTTCGCCAGATTGTGCATCGTAAAAGCGTAGCAAGCACTGAAACAGCGTAGTTTTACCCGCGCCGCTTGGGCCAACTAGGGCAATGGTTTCACCTGCGGCGATTTCAAGCGATACATTATCTAGTGCCGCAATTTGTGGACGTGATGGATAATGAAACACCACGTTTTTAAATGAAATTGCTGCTTGCTTTGGGTTTAGTAAGATTTGCGCGTTGGCGGGTTCTTTAATCGCTGCATCAGCATGTAACAGTTCAATCAAACGCTCAGTTGCGCCAGCTGCGCGCATAATGTCGCCCCACACCTCGGCCATTGTGCCGACTGCGCCAGCCACCATCATGGCATACAGTACAAATGAGGCCAGCTCGCCACCCGACATTTCACCTACAGAGACTTGCCGAGCACCAACCCAAAGCACAAAAATAATCGTGCCTAAGACTGCTGTCACCATTAGCATGGTCAGCATGGCGCGCACTTTTACGCGTTTAAGCGCAGTGGTAAAGCTTAAATCTGCGGATTTACTGAATCTGGAAATTTCAGCATGTTCTTGCGTGTACGATTGCACGGTGGGCATCGCATTTAAAATTTCACCTGCCATGGCCGAGCTATCTGCAATGCGGTCTTGCGATTCGCGCGATAGTTTTTTGACTTTACGGCCTATGATAATAATCGGCAAAATGAGTAATAACATCAGCCCGACATTGAGAGAAAACAAGTAAAAATTAGTCACCGCCAGCATAATCATGCCGCCCGCAAACTGAAATAAACTGCGTAGACCCATTGAAACCGAGCTGCCGACCACGGTTTGAATGAGCGTGGTGTCACCTGTAAGACGTGATAATACTTCGCCAGTTTGCGTGGTTTCAAAAAATTGAGGTGATTGTGTCATTACGCGGGCATACACTGCGCTGCGTAAATCGGCCGTGGTACGCTCACCCACCCACGAAACCGTGTAATAACGCCATGCAATCATCAACGCCCAAAATATTGCCAACGCCATCATGACCAAAAAGTGGCCATTTAAACTTAAATTACCCAATAAACCTTTGTGTGCCGTTGCGCTTTGGGTTACAGAGCTTTGGGTTACAGAACTATGCGTGGCGAAGCCAAAATCAATCAGGTCACGAAACGCCAGCGGCACCAGTAATAACGTGGCTGAACCCAAGCATAGCAACACAAATGCCAACAACACTTTTGCGCGATAAGGCTTTAAAAACGGCCACAATGCCGCAAGCGAAGAGAGTTTTTTTGTAGCTGGTTTGATCTCAGTGTTAGAGGCGGTTTTTATAGCGTGCTCGGTGGTAGTTTGCATGTTGGTTTTTTGAAGTAATTGAATGGGGAGTGTAGCATTTGCTAGCTAGTATATGGAGTTTGATTGGACTGTTAGGTTCATTTGTAGAGTGTGATTTATACTAGGAGAAATTATTATAAAATTATTTATATGTATAAAAATCTCAAAGTAATCATCTGGTTGGCGGTAGGCTTATTAGGCACGTTTGCATTGAGCACCATCGCGCTAAACCGCGGCGAGAGCATCAACGCACTGTGGCTGATTACTGCTGCCGTGTGTATTTATGCCATTGCTTACCGTTTTTATGCGGCATGGATTGCGGCGACTGTGTTAACCATCGATGAAACACGTGCAACGCCCGCCGAACGACTAGATAACGGCCGCGATTTTATGCCCACCAATAAATGGGTGGTATTTGGACATCATTTTGCTGCCATTGCTGGGCCTGGGCCGCTGGTTGGCCCAACATTGGCGGCACAGTTCGGCTATTTGCCAGGCACGCTTTGGATATTGATTGGCGCGGTATTGGGCGGCGCGGTGCAAGATATGGTCACACTGTTTTTCTCTATACGCCGTGATGGCCGCAGCTTAGGTCAAATGGCGCGCGATGAAATTGGCGTGATTGGTGGGACGGCAGCGCTCATTGGTACGTTTTTAATCATGATTATTCTTATCGCTGTACTTGGCTTGGTGGTGGTGAACGCCATGAAACATAGTCCGTGGGCGACATCGACAGTTGCGGCGACGATTCCAATCGCAATGTTTATTGGTTTGTACATGCGGAATATCCGTCCTGGCCGCGTGTTAGAGGCGTCAGCGATTGGCGTAGCGTTATTGCTGTTTTCAGTTTTGGCTGGTGGCTGGGTAGATCACAATGAGACCTTACGGGTGTTTTTCGACCACGAAGGCTTGCCACTGGCTTACGCGATTATTGTGTATGGTTTTGCGGCGGCGGTGTTACCAGTCTGGCTGCTGCTGGCGCCGCGCGATTATCTATCTACCTACATGAAATTAGGCACAGTGATTTTATTGGCAATTGCTATTGTTATTTTGCGTCCTGACATACACATGCCAGCGCTTACGCAATTTACTGATGGCACTGGGCCAATTTTTGGCGGCAAACTGTTCCCGTTTGTGTTTATCACCATTGCGTGCGGCGCGATTTCAGGTTTTCACGCGCTGATTGCTTCTGGCACCACGCCAAAATTGCTGGCTAACGAGCGAGACATTCGCATGATAGGTTATGGTGCGATGTTGCTGGAATCTTTTGTGGCGATTATGGCGATGATCGCTGCTACAGTGCTAGAGCCAGGCGTGTTCTTTGCCATTAATAGCCCTGCAGGTTTGGTGGGTAAAGAGGCAATAGATGCAGTTGCGAAAATCAATAGCTGGGGCTTTGCCGTGACTGTTGAGCAAATGAATCAGCTGGCAAAAGACATGGGCGAAAGTAGCTTGTTTGCCCGCACTGGCGGTGCGCCTAGTTTGGCAGTAGGTATGGCAAGTATTTTTGGCAGTGCGTTTGGTAAGCATTTACTGGCATTGTGGTATCACTTTGCGATTATGTTCGAGGCGATATTTATTTTAACCACACTTGATGCTGGCACGCGCGTGGGGCGTTTTATGCTGCAAGATATGTTGGGAAATTTCAACAAAAAACTTGGCGAGACTTCTTATATGCCGTCTGTCATATTCACTAGTGCAATAGTGGTGGCGGGCTGGGGCTACTTTTTGTATATCGGCGTGATCGATCCGAACGGCGGCGTGAATATTTTGTGGCCACTATTCGGCATTGCGAACCAAATGTTGGCTGCCATTGCCCTATGTGTAGCAACGGGTATTTTGGTGAAGTCTGGTAAGTTACGATATGCTTGGGTAACCGCAATCCCGTTGGCTTGGCTGGTGACGATCACTACTACTGCGGCGTGGCAAAAGATTTTTTCTGATGATATTCGTGTCGGTTTTTTTTCCGCCGCTAATGATTTAAGTGCCAAATTAGCTTCGGACGTATTGTCTGCGGAGAAGGCTGCTGTTGCGCCGCAGCTCATATTTAATCAGCATTTAGATGCTTATTTAACGTTATTTTTTGTGGCAGTTTTGTGGATTGTGATTATTGATATGTTGGTGGTGTGTGTGCGACATTTAAA
>JANNFN010000038.1:0-2559 GCA_031379885.1 Methylotenera sp. | reverse complement strand
GCATACTTTAAATAAGTTTGCATGGCGAGTAGGAATTTGCGCAAAGGCGGCAATTTGGTTTTAAAGTTTAAGACTTTTTCTGCGCTGTCGGCTTTAATCTCGCGCAATAATGTACGGTAAATCGCCGCCATCATCAGCCCTGTGCGCTGTTGTTTGGCGTCTTCAGTCGGCAATTCGCGCAATGCTTTGTCGTAGTAGCTTTCTGCACGTTCTATTTGGTATTCGATAAGTTCTTTGACTTGAGGCGTTTCGCGGCTTTGCAAAATGTCCTCTTCTGAAACTTTGGCTTTTCTTAACTCGTCCAGAGGCAAGTAAATACGGCCTCTGCGGGCATCTTCACCTACATCGCGGATAATATTGGTAAGCTGAAATGCCATGCCTAAATCGTGCGCGTATTTAAGCGTTTTGCGATTTTTAAAGCCGAAAATACTTGCCGAAAGCAGCCCAACAACGCTGGCGACACGGTAACAATAGAGTTGAAGCTGTTTAAAATCTTCGTAACGATTGAATTTCAAGTCCATTTCCATGCCGTCAATAATCTCTAAAAAGTGTTCTTGGGCAAGATTGTATTGTGCAACGACTGGCTGCAAGGCTTTAGTGACTGGGTGTTGTGGTGTGGCGTTGTATAGGTTAGCCACTTCAGATTTCCACCAATTGAGCTTGGTTTGTGCGACATTAAAGTCGGAGCACTCATCTACCACATCATCTACTTCGCGACAAAACGCATAGAGTGCGGTCATGGCATCACGTTGTGTTTTAGGTAGAAAAATGAAGCTGACGGTAAAGCTGGAGCCACTTTGCGAGGCTTTTTGTTTGCAGTATTGCAGTGGAGTCATTGTTGCAAAGCGGTCATCTTAATAAGGCCTTAAGCAAGATTACTGGCCAATCCCAAGCTTGAAGCGTAGGGCGGTGCTTGTAAATATCGCCGCGTACGTTGCGTAATTTATAGATAACACGCTCACCGCCGCCAATAATCATGCGCATTTCCAGACCAATGCGGCCTGGCAGCACATTGCCAAGCGGTTTGCCTTCAAGCAACATAGCCTCTGCGCGATCGATGTTAAATTGCATAAATTCTTCCCAATGCTTATTAACGTGCTGGCTAGCGATTAGCGCTTCGGTGACATTAAATTGCTTCATTTCATCTTGGCACAAATAAATGCGACTTTTATGAAAATCATTTTCGAAATCAATCGATACATCTTGATAAAAATTGATGAGCTGTAAGGCGGTGCAGATCTTGTTTGAATAAATGATATTTTCTGGCGTAGCTTTTTCAAATAGATGTAACAACAAGGCGCCTATTGGGTTTGCAGAGCGACGGCAATAATCTAAAAGCTCGAAAAAATTAGCATAACGGGTTTTTGTGACATCTTGACCAAACGCTTCTAATAAATCATAAAAAGGCGCAAGTGGTAATTCGTGCTTACGAATCATGTTGCCAAGCTCGTTAAAAAATGGAGACTTAGTTCTACCGTTGTTTTGAATAAGATCTAACTCAAGTTTAAAACCATGCAGTTTGGCTAATCGCCAAGCGGGTTTGTGCAAGCCTTCGTCCGCAAAGTCATCTGCTTGGCGCGCAAAAGTATAAATTAAGGCGATAGGATCGCGTAAATTTTTGGGTAGCACAAAAGAAGCAACAGGAAAGTTTTCATAATGCTGTTGCGACAGCGCTAAGCTGTCTATTTTGACTTCTTTTGTGACGTCGAAAATGTCTGAATCGGTAACCATAGCCTCAAGTATGCCACAAAATTTGTAAAGCCTACAGCGCTAGCGCGCGCCATGCGCTACAATAAACGTAAAATATTTGAGGTAAAAATTATGCAGGGCAATTTATGCTGGGAATAATTGGCGGTACAGGATTAACGCAACTAAAAAACTTAAAGACAACTAGACGTGAAATTGCACGCACACCTTATGGTGAGGCTTCGCAGTCTTTGGTTTTTGGCGAGCTGGCAGGGCGAGAGGTGGTATTTTTAGCGCGACATGGTGGTGGCCATACCATTCCGCCGCACGCGGTAAATTATCGCGCCAATATTTGGGCGTTGCATTATGCCGGCGTCACTCATTTGTTGGCCATTGCCACTGTGGGCAGTATTAGCAGCGATTTAAACGCGGGAGATATTGTATTACCCAATCAAATTATCGATTACACGCATGGCCGCAAAAACACTTATCACGATGGTATTGAGCTTCCAGTAAAACATATTGATTTTACCGAACCATATTCAGACGATTTGCGTCAAACTTGTAAGCAAGCCGCTAGCAATATCCAACAAAAATTGTATGATAGCGGCGTGTATGCCTGTGCGCAGGGCCCGAGGTTAGAAACTGCAGCAGAAATTAATCGTTTAGAGCGCGATGGCGCAACGATAGTAGGCATGACTGGCATGCCAGAAGCCGCGTTAGCGCGCGAACTGGGCGTGCACTATGCTGCGCTTTGTCCTGTAGTGAATCAAGCAGCAGGGCGTGGAACTAGCTTAAATGGCATTAACTTTGCCGAGGTGAGCGCTAATTTAGATGTTACCATGCAAAAAATTTGTGTATTAATTGAAGAAA
>JANNFN010000012.1:0-34095 GCA_031379885.1 Methylotenera sp. | reverse complement strand
GTACTTGCGCGTAATGCCCGGTGGCGATTAAATCTGCGCCTAAGCCCATAGCATGGTCGAGAAACGCTTTAAATTTAATTTCGGCATTGCATAAAATATCTGGGTTGGGTGTGCGACCCGCTTGGTACTCTTCTAAAAAATTGGCAAACACGCGGTCTTTATATTCTTTGCTAAAATTCACCGCTTCAATTTCAATACCCAATTTATCGGCTACCGAAACCGCGTCAATTAAATCTTGTTTAGATGAACAATATTCATCATCGTCGTCGTCCTCCCAGTTTTTCATGAAAAGGCCGATAACTTCGTACCCTTGCTGCTTAAGCAACATGGCAGTCACTGAAGAATCTACGCCACCAGATAAGCCAACTACAACCTTTTTTTTGCTCATAAGTTAGTAATCACTTCCAGCGGATAGGCTTTACCTGCTAAATAGTCTTCAATACAGCTTAACACTTGCTCGCTACGCATCAGGCCTGCTTTGTCGCGCATTTCATCGATGTCCATCCACACCGCTTTTACGATGCCAGTGTCAAGTTCTTGCATAGGATAGTGTTTACCCACTTTGCCAATAAAGGCAAAGCGTAGGTAAGTGGTGTCGTTATGTGTGTGCTTCCAATGGTAAATGCCAAGTAGCGCTTCTGGCGTGAATTCGTAAGCGGCTTCTTCCATGGTTTCGCGAATCACTGCTTGAATCAGCGTTTCACCATCTTCCAAATGTCCAGCGGGTTGGTTGAAACGATTGCCGCGGTCAGTGATTTCTTCCACCAACAAAAATTTGCCGTTTTGCTCGATAATCGCCGCAACTGTGGTATTAGGTTTAAATTGTGTTTTTTTCACTAGAAGTTCTTTTTAAAGTTTCAGCTATTTTACCGCTAACTAGCGTATTGCGGAAACAAGCCTTGAGCCATTTTTCATTTTGACAATTTCTACTAGTCAATTAAAGTAATCACATGCCACAAATAAATATGAATAATAAAGTTATTCTTGCTTCGCAAAGTCCGCGCCGCGCCGCATTGCTTAAACAAATGAGTATTGATTGCCTAGTAATCCCTGCTGATATTGATGAGAGTGTGTTGAGCGATGAATCACCTACCGATTATGTAATGCGTTTAGCCGAACAAAAAGCGTTGGCTACCCTTAAAAAGTTAAACGGCCAATATGCTGACTTACCAATTTTAGCGGCTGATACAACCGTTGCTTTGGGAGTTCAAATATTAGGTAAGCCTGAAAACGATGCAGACGCGTTCAATATGCTTAAAAGGCTATCGGGTAATACACACCAAGTACACACAGCTATTGCTGTGACATTTGAAGGTAGACTAAAAAGCGTATTAAATACTACGCTGGTGCAGATGATGCCGCTTACCGATGCTATGATAGAGACTTATATCGCCACTGGCGAACATAGCGACAAAGCTGGTAGTTATGCTATACAGGGCTTAGCGGGCAATTGGATTACGCGTATTGAGGGCAGTTATACTGGCGTAATGGGTTTGCCAGTGCATGAAACAGCGATGCTTTTGCAAAAAATAAAAAGTTAGGTAAACGATTTGGGACAAGAGATTTTAATCAATGTAACGCCGCAAGAGACGCGGGTAGCCGTAATGGAGCATGGCGTTGCGCAAGAGCTACATATTGAACGCAGCTCGTCGCTTGGCATTGTCGGCAATGTATACCGCGGCAAGGTTTGTCGGGTATTGCCAGGCATGCAATCTGCTTTTGTGGAAATTGGTTTGCAGCGTGCGGCGTTTTTGCATGCGGCTGACATCATGGAATGCCATATTGATGGTGAGCCGCAAACCGCAAGGCCAATTCAAGAAGTGTTGCGCGAAGGGCAGTCCATCATCGTGCAGGTGATTAAAGAGCCGATTAGCACCAAGGGTGCGCGCTTGACAACAGAAATTAGCATCGCAGGGCGTTTTTTAGTGTTTTTGCCACATCAAGATCACATTGGAGTATCGCAACGCATCGAAAATGAAGATGAACGTGAGTTGTTGCGCAATCGTTTACTGGAGCTGTTGCCAGAGAAGCGAACAGGCGGTTTTATTATTCGCACCATGAGTGAAACCGCGTCAGATGCCGAGTTGCTGGCTGATATCGAATATCTACAAAAAGTATGGGCAAAAATTCAGGTAGAAAGTAAAAATGCTGATGAAAGATCGCTAGTTTTTTATGATTTAAGCTTACCAAGGCGCATGTTGCGAGATGTAGTAAATGATCAAACGGTTAGTATTCGCGTGGACTCTAAGGCGACTTACGAGCAGTTAAAAGAGTTTGCCGAACTATATGTGGCCAAGGCGATTAAGCCGCTGTATCACTACCAAGGCGAGCGGCCAATTTTTGATTTTTATAATATTGAAAAAGAAATTGAGCGCGCTTTATCTCGTAAGGTAGAACTGACTTCTGGCGGCTATTTGATTTTTGATCAAACAGAAGCACTGACGACGGTGGATGTGAATACGGGTAGTTTTGTCAGCGGCAAAAATTTATCTGACACGATTTTTAAAACTAACCTAGAGGCGGCGCAATGCATTGCGCGCCAACTTAGATTGCGTAATTTGGGCGGCATTATTATCATCGATTTTATCGATATGGACGAAGAATCACAGCGAGAAACAGTGCTAGAAGAGCTTAAAAAAGCGGTAGATGTAGACCGTGCCCGCACGGGGATAAATGGCTTTACGTCATTAGGGTTAGTGGAAATGACGCGTAAAAGAACAAGAGAAAGTTTAGCGCATTTGCTCTGTGAAACCTGTGAAGTCTGCGATGGGCGTGGCGAGCATAAAACTGCGCAAACCATTTGTTATGAAATAATGCGCGAACTTTTGCGCGAATCCAAACAGTTTAACGCCAAAGAGTTTAAAGTGATTGCATCGACTGGTGTAATAGATTTGTTGCTCGATGAAGAATCACAAAGTTTGGCGAATTTATCTGACTTTATTAATAAACGCGTGACATTGCAAGCCGATAGCCAATATGCACGCGAGGCGTTCGACATCGTCTGGATGTAGTTTTTAGTTGGGCGGACTGGCTACGGTCACATTTAAAAATGGCATTTCAGGCAGATTTAAGGATTTATTTAATTCGGCATCCGCTTTTTCTGCCGCTTTAGCTTTTATTGCAGGTTTTACTGCTTTCATGAGTTGTAACAACATAGTATCTAAAGACTGACTTTCTTTGGCAATTAACGCATACTCATGTTCTACAACAATTAGTTGACTATCTAGAGCTTCTGCGCTGGCTTTGGCCTGCATCAAATTCTTTGTGCGTTCATCTAAGCTAGTTTTATGGGTAGCCATTTGTGTTTTTAGCCCACTTAATACGTCTTGCAACCAACGCTCACATTCGCTTTCGGCATGCTCGAATATTTTTTGAGTTTGTGTGCCCAAACCTAAGAAAAATTTGCGAATTAAAAAATGTTTTTCGGTAAGTACGTTAACTGGGTCCGTACAAAAGTCATCTGTAATTTTTTCTAACGCTTTCATATTATTAATAAAATTTGACATATTCAGTATTGGGGGTTCAAACACTTCAAATCCATGTTTTGATTGAAAAACTTCGTAAATATTGTCGGCAAGTTTTTTAATGTCTTTACTTTCTTTGGTTACATGTTCTGCCAAATTGTTCGCCTGTTTCATCAGGTTACGCATCCCTTTATTTAGGCCGACGGTGGTCCAGCTATCGCCCATTTCTTGTCGACTTGTTGCTAATGAAGTGTCTAAATAGGCAAGGCTTAAATGCCGCAATAGCTTTTTGCCTATATGCGAGATTTTGTCATTTGCATGATTGAAAGTCGGGATGGAGGCTTCGTAGCGCTTTCTATCAGCGACCACTCTGGCCAAAGTGTTTTTAGAGGCGTCTAAGGTTTGGCCGCGTAAATCACGCAACTCAACTACTTGCCCACGTAAACTAACTAGTCTTTGTTGTATAAGCCTACGTGAGCCTTTAATTAGTTCACTACATTCGCTGGCTACTGTTCTTCCCAATATCTCGTGTTTGGCTTGAATAATTTGGTTACCTAAGGTGGTTTCTAATTCAACAATGCCACTTCGTTCTAGTAGCGTTTGATTTTTCTTTATTTTGGCTACCAGTGCCTTTTGCGCAGAAATTGCAAATACGCTTTCTGGAGCAATACCGAGTTGATGCGCCGTAATGTTGACCTGTTTTTCAATTTCATTCACTACATCTTGTTTGGGCTTAAGGTCGTCCCACAACATATCAATTTTATTGAGCAAGACCAGCTTATATTTAGCTCGGCCTTTAATAAAATCATTCCAAATTTGCATATCCGATTGCGTAATGCCAGTATCGGTAGCAGTTAAAAATAACACTGCATGTGCATTGGGGATGATATTCAGTGTGAGTTCAGGTTCAGCACCTAAAGTATTCAACCCCGGCGTGTCTATTACTACCAAGCCACTTTTTAAAAGTGGGTGCGGATAATTGATAATAGCGTGACGCCAAACTGGAATCTTAAGCAAGCCTAGCGTTTCTAGTTCATGAATCATGCTCACATCTTGCGGGTTAAATAAACCTAACTCTTCTGCCTCGCCTTGCGTTACTTCTTTTTGATCTATCAACTTACGCAGTGTTTCTTTCATTTCTTCAGGTGAATTAACATTTAACCTAAACTTTTTCCAAGCATTGGGTGTACTTTTTAAGTAAGTAAGCGAATCATCTGAAAGACGCGTTTCAATTGGTAAAAGTTTAATGGAGGGTTCTTCACGCGCGTCCCAAAAAATCTCAGTTGGGCACATGGTGGTACGGCCTGGCTCGCTTGGAAGTAGGCGTTGATTAAAGTCTGCAAAAAATAAGGCATTGATGGTTTCGGTTTTACCGCGCGAGAATTCTGCCAAAAACGCCATGACGATTTGATCGCGTTTCAACATTTCTAGCACGTCATACAAGCGTAACTCTTGAATCGCATCAGAATAAACGCTATTTGCAAGCCAATCACGATAATCTGTAATGGTTTTGGTTAAGCTGGCACGCCACTCTTGATATTCGTTAACTTTTGACTGTAAGGTATCGATCATGTTTTTTTAATTATTATTAAATATTGATTAAATATTAATGGAAATTTAAGCTTTAAAAAAGTGAAAGTAATTGCGATTCTAAAGTTTTTACAACAGACACGTTGATCATTTGCAATAAAATAAGTGCAACGATGGGAGAAAAATCGATACCACTTGCCATCGGTAAAATACGTTGTATAGGCTCTAGTATTGGTTTGGTGAGGCTGTTTAGAACGCTTGCTATAGGCGTATGTGGGTTCACCCAGCTTAAAATAACTTGCAACATGATGGCATAGAAAAACACGTCTAAACTAGTTCTTAACACGCCTAGAAAGCTCATGCCTATTAGGCCAGCCCATGCAGATTGGCCTGCAACACTTAGCGGAAAGTCGCGTAGCCATAGCAGACTAAGTTGTAATAAAAATTGTGCTAAAAGCGCTAAAAACAAGGTGGATAAATCGATTTTTCCCCAACTCGGAATTAATCTACGCACAGGCTTTACGGCAAAATCGGTGAGAGAAATCACCATATAAGCCAGTGGATTATTGAACGGTGCTCTCACTAATTGCATAAAAAAACGTAGTAAAAACAACATGGTAAGTAAATTTAAAACAGTAGTAAGTAAAAAATCGAGAGCAGTTGAAAACATAATTAATGCTATCCTTTAAATTTGGCCTAATTCATCGCCGAGTGTTTTAGCACGTTCACAGGCTTTTTGTGCGGCTAACTTAATCGCTTGTTTCACTTGTGAGTTTTGTAAACTGAGTAAACCCAGTTCTGTCGTGCCACCTTTTGAGGTCACTTGCTCGCGTAATGTTGCAATTGGTGTTGTACTGGCATCTGCCAATAAACTCGCGCCTTTAAAAGTGGCAACGCTCAATTGCTTGGCTTGAGTTTCATTTAAACCCAACTCCAACGCGGCTTCGTGCAAGGCTTCGATAAAATAAAACACATAAGCAGGGCCGCTTCCAGAAATAGCGGTAACCGCATCCAGTTTTTCTTCAGAATCTAACCACATAGTGCTACCTGCGGCGCTAAGCACTTGGTCTGCTAGTGCGATTTGCGTTTTATTTACAGTTGGCATTGCGTATAAACCCGTTATACCTGCTTGTATCTGTGCAGGTGTATTCGGCATGGCACGAATGATGGTTTTGTAGTTGCCCAGCCAGCGTGACAAATCGGCCAAACGTATACCTGCCGCGATTGAAATCACTAGTTGTTTTGTTAGTAGTGGTGCTAGTGTTTTGGCGAGCATGGGCAATTGCTGTGGTTTAATTGCCAACACAATCGCTTCACAAGATTGGATTTTTACGAGTTCGGCAGAAGCATTCACTCCAAAGGTCTGCTCAAGAGCCTCGCGTTTATTGGCTTCCAGCTCGATGACTGTAATGTCCTTCATAATGAATTCCTGGCTTTTTAATCCAACCATGAGCACTTGCGCCATGTTGCCGCCACCAATAAATCCCAGTTTCATTCAGTTAGCCTATCAATTTTAATTCATATAAGTTCGTGGGCCAAAAACGGCAGAGCCAATGCGCACTATGGTAGCACCTTCTGCAATCGCTGCCATATAGTCATCCGACATACCAATGGATAATGTATCCAGCTCAAAACCTTGTTGTTGTAATGCTTTATAAGCATCTGCCACTATTTTAAATTGTGCGTGTTGTTTTGCAAGGTCTTTTGTAGGTGCTGGAATCGCCATGATGCCGCGTAATTTAAGGCGCGGCATGTCATGTATTGCTTTTGCGAGCATAACCTGTGAGCCAATATCCACGCCACTCTTGGAGCCTTCTTCGCTACTGTTAATTTGAATGCAAACGTTAAGCGGTTCCATTGATTGTGGTCGTGCTTCATTTAATCTGGACGCAATTTTTAGCCTATCTACCGAATGCACCCAGTCAAAATGTTGTGCGATTAAAGCAGTTTTATTGCTTTGAATAGGCCCAATAAAATGCCATTCAATGGCGCAATCTTTCAATTCTTTTTGCTTATTAATAGCCTCTTGTACGTAGTTTTCACCAAATGCGCGCTGACCCGCTAAATAAGCCTCGCGCAACTTATCCACCGTTTGCGCTTTGCTCACAGCTAATAATTTTACTGTATCAATTCGATTTGCAGCGAGTTTTGCTTGATGAATATTTGTTTGAATTGCTTGCAAGGAGTCGTAAATTGTGTTCATAATTCAATTATATAAACAATAAACTTTGTGTGGTTTATTAAAAGTTGGTTTAACGAACTCATTATAGCAGGAGCTGATAGTGGATATTTCAGATTTACTCGCCTTTTCGGTAAAGAATAAAGCATCAGATTTGCATCTGTCCGCTGGCTTGCCGCCGATGATACGCGTGCATGGCGATGTGCGTAAAATTAACGTGCCAACCATGGATCATAGTCAGGTACACGATATGGTATACGACATCATGAATGATGGTCAGCGCAAGGTATATGAAGAAACGCTGGAATGCGATTTCTCATTTGAGATTCCTAATTTAGCGCGTTTCCGTGTTAATGCATTTAATCATAATCGTGGCTCTGGAGCGGTTTTCCGTACCATTCCTTCTAAAATCTTAACTTTAGATGAACTTAATTGCCCACCGATTTTTAAAGAGATTTGCAACACGCCACGCGGTATTGTGCTAGTCACTGGGCCTACGGGTTCTGGTAAATCGACCACATTAGCGGCGATGGTGGATTACATCAACGAAAACGAAATGGGGCATATTTTAACGGTGGAAGACCCAATTGAATTTGTGCATCAATCGAAAAAATGTCTTATTAACCAACGTGAAGTCGGCCCGCATACTTTGTCATTCCAAAACGCCCTACGCTCCGCATTGCGTGAGGATCCTGACGTGATTTTAGTGGGTGAGATGCGGGATTTGGAAACCATTCGATTGGCGCTGAGCGCTGCAGAAACTGGCCATTTGGTGTTTGGTACATTGCACACTAGCTCGGCGGCTAAAACGGTTGACCGTATTGTGGATGTGTTTCCTGCTGCAGAAAAGGAAATGGTACGGTCAATGCTATCTGAGTCCTTGCGCTCGGTGATTTCGCAAACGCTATGCAAAACTAAAGATGAGCAGGGTCGTGTTGCGGCGCATGAAATTATGATTGGTACACCAGCGATACGTAACTTAATTCGTGAAAACAAGGTAGCACAAATGTATTCTGCGATTCAAACAGGCCAAAATATTGGTATGCAAACGCTGGATCAAAACTTGCAAGATTTGGTACGCCGCAATGTGATTTCTGCCAACGAGGCGCGTGGTAAAGCGGCTAATAAAGACTCAATCATTGGCTAGAATATTTGGCTTAATAACGGAATAGGATTAAAAGATGGAAAAAGGTCAAGCCGAAAAGTTTGTATTTGATTTATTGCGATTAATGATCGGAAAAAAAGCTTCCGATATGTTTATCACGACAGGCTTTCCTCCAGCCATGAAAATAGATGGCAAAATGACCCCTGTCAGCTCACAAGTGTTATCTGCGCAACAGTCACGTGAAATTGCGCGCTCTATTATGAACGACAAGCAAACTGCAGAATTTGATGCGAGTAATGAATGTAACTTTGCTATTGGCATTCCAGGTGTGGCGCGTTTTCGTGTGAATGCTTTTGTGCAACGTGGGACCGTAGGTTTGGTTTTTAGAACGATTACTACAAAAATTCCTAAGTTCGAAGATTTGGGTTTGCCAGAAGTGTTAAAAGATATTGCGATGACCAAACGCGGTTTAGTGATTTTTGTTGGTGGCACTGGCTCTGGTAAATCAACCTCTTTGGCAGCTATGGTTGGTTATCGTAACGAAAATAGTTTCGGTCACATTATTACCATTGAAGACCCGGTTGAATTTGTACATGATCATATTAATTGTATTATTACTCAACGCGAAGTAGGCGTGGATACTGACAGCTGGGGCATTGCGTTAAAAAACACCTTACGCCAAGCGCCAGATGTCATTTTGATTGGGGAAATCCGCGATCGCGAAACGATGGATTATGCAATTGCTTTTGCCGAAACGGGCCATTTATGTTTGGCAACACTGCATGCTAACAGCACCAATCAGGCTTTAGACCGCATTATTAACTTCTTCCCAGAAGAACGTCGGCACCAGTTGTTAATGGATTTATCTTTGAATACGCGTGCGTTTATTTCACAGCGATTAATACCAAAAGTGGATGGTATCGGCCGTTCTGCCGCGATTGAAATCATGATTAACTCGCCACTTATTTCAGATTTGATTTTTAAAGGTGATGTGCACGAAATTAAAGAGATTATTGGTCGGTCTCGTGAGTTGGGTATGCAGACGTTTGACCAAGCCTTGTTTGATTTATATGAAGCGGACCAGATTAGTTATGAAGACGCTTTAAGAAATGCTGACTCTGTAAATGATTTACGCCTAAAAATTAAGTTAGAGGGTAAAGGCGCACACGATAGGGATAACTCTTCTGGCTTGGATCATTTAGGCATGGTGTAATTAATCTGTCAGCAATAAAAAAGCCGATGAACTTCATCGGCTTTTTTATTTTTTAATGACTAGCTATTCTACAGAAACCTCAACACGTCTAGCCTCCGCTAAATCACCACCGCCATCCACACTTTCTGGCTTGCGTAAGTTGATTCGCATTACATCAACACCTGCCGCAATAAGTGCAGCCTGTGCTGCTTTAGCACGGCTATAAGCAAGCTCTTCGTTAACCGTCTTGTTACCACGTGAGTCGTGGAAGCCAGACAAGACCGCTTTGGCGGCATCATGTGTTTTTAACCATTCAACAATGGGAGCAAGAGTAGCATCTACATCGCTTGGTAGTGCGGTCTTACCAGTATCAAAATACAGTTTAGCCGCAGGAGGTGGCATAGTAGCTACTGGTTCTGTGGCTTTTACTAGTATTTGATTATCTACTGTTACGCTAGGACCAAAAAATGCTTGGGCATCCGCACCTTTTTGTTCCCTGATAGCGTCAGAATCCACAGCACCTCTTAATACCACGTCTTTGTTATCACCTTGCGCTTGCAAAGCATCACCGCCTGCTAATAGCGCTTTTAGTGCGTCTGATTGATTGAACCAGCTAACATTGGCGCTATCCCCATTACTAGTAAAATCAGTTGCTGTCGCAGTGAAACCAAATGCTTCAGTCACTGTAGGTTGCTCGGCAGCAGACATGATTGCTTCAGTAGGCGCTACGGTTTCAATAGGCGCGCCACAGCATGCACTGGTTGGTCCACGGCCTGTGAGCAGCAGCAAAAGCAATATTAAGGCTAGGATGACCGCAACTATCCAACTCCAGCGAGAGTAACTAGATTGATTATTATGCATATTAGTCACCTTAATTATTTTTTAACGCCAGCAGAAAGCTTATCTTGCAATTTTTTAAGCTCCGTCCATTTGTTTTCTGCCGCTAATGCACCTTGTTGCGCCCATGTGCTTGGGTTGGCGATGCGGAAGCGTGAGCCACCACTATCTAAAATTTTGCGCATTTGCGGCACAGTAGCCGCAGCTAGCTGAGCAAAAGTTTTAATGCCATTGTTGTTAAATAACTCATTAATTTTAGGGCCGATACCTTCTACGATAGTGAGATCGTTGGCATTTTTAATGGTGAATCCAGCTTTTTTGGCAGCGGCTAAGTCAATCACAGTTGCTGCTGGGTTTGTGGCTTTAGGGGCTACGGCTTTTGGTGTAGCAGCAACAGGGGTTGCTTTTGCAGCTGGTGCAGCAGGCAATTCAGCTACTTTGGCAGGAGCAGCAGCTGGTGTAGCTTTGCAACAGCATTTACACATCCAGCGATTAAGCAGCCAGCCAAGCAATGTACCTGCTAAAAACCACCAAAAACAACATCCAAATGAACTTAAAAGAGAACTCATTTTTACTCCCCAATAAATAATGGCTAATCAAAAATCTAACAGTAAAGCGAAAAAGTAACTATCCGCGCCTTTTGAGGCAACGTCAAGTATTTAAGGCGGCTAAGTTTGAGGCTTTAGCAATTTTGAAAAGTAATTTGCCCGTGTAACAAGGTGTATTGCACTTTACCAACCATAGTTAAGTCTACAAAAGGTGTATTTTTGCCTTGGCTTTTGAGTTGGTTTTTAGTCACTACCCACTCTTGTTGTGGGTCAAAAATCGCAATATCGGCGTCAGCATCCAAACTTAAATGGCCACCAGCAAGGCCTAAAATACTGGCTGGCTGGCTGGTAATTTTTGCAATCGCGTCTGTGAGAGAAGCCTTATTTTCTGCAGCCCATTTAAGTGTCAACGGCAGCAATAATTCTAAGCCAGTTGCGCCTGCTTCGGCTTCAGCAAAAGGTAATAGTTTCGCGTCTTCATCTACTGGCGTATGGTCGGAACAAATCGCATCAATAGTACCGTCTTTTAAGCCTTGGCACAGTGCGTTCTTATCTCGAGTTGAACGTAATGGCGGCTTAAGATTGGCAAGTGTATTAAAGTAACCAATGTCGTGGTCGGTTAAATGACAGTGCTGTGTGCTGACGTCTGCAGTGACTGTCAAACCTCGTTTTTTGGCCTGGCGCACCAATTCAACACCTTCGGCAGTAGATATTCTACACAAATGTACTTTAGTTTTTGTTTCCTGAGCGATGCGTAAAATGCTGGCAATGGCTAAGCCTTCAGCAGCAGCAGGAATGCCTTTTAGGCCTAATCGACTAGCAATTTCACCATCGTGAGCGACACCATCTTTGGCGAGATAATAATCTTCAGCACGTAAAAATATCGTATATCCAAAAGTCGCAGCATATTCAAATGCGCGCCACATTACTTGTGTATCTGTAATCGCAAAATCAGCCTGACTAAAACCTACACAGCCAGCTTCGGTGAGCTCACACATCTCGGTAAGTAATTTGCCTTCTAGCTGACGTGTTAATGCGCCTAATGGATATACATGCGCCAAATTGAGCAATTTAGCGCGATGCTTCAGCATCTCTACCAATCCCGGCTCATCTAGAACAGGGTCGGTATCTGGCGGGCATACCAAGCTCGTCACCCCACCTGCAGCTGCGGCTTGCAATTCACTGTTTAACGTCGCCTTATATTCAAATCCTGGCTCTCGTAATCTAGCAGATAAATCTATAAAACCAGGGCTGACGATTAACCCTGCGGCATCAATGGTTAGATTCGCTACAAAACCAGCAGGCGCGTTGCCGATACCAACAATTTTGCCTGCGGCAATATACACGTCTTGCTTGGCATCAATATTGTTTTTAGGGTCGGTTAGATGACCATTTTTGATGTGAATTTTCATGCTGCGCCTCCAGCAAGGATGGCCATCACTGCCATGCGCACTGCAATGCCATACGTTACTTGTGGCAAGATGACGGATTGATGTCCATCTGCCACGCTAGAATCAATCTCCACGCCGCGATTCATCGGCCCAGGGTGCATGACAATAGCGTCTGGTTTGGCGAAGTTGAGTTTTTCTTGGGTGAGCCCAAAAGTTTTAAAATATTCTTGCGCACTGGGCAACATGGCACCGTTCATACGTTCATTTTGCAGACGTAACATCATCACGACATCCACATCTTTTAAACCAGCTTTCATGTCGTGAAACACCTGTACACCTAACTTTTCAACATCGGCTGGTAGCAAGGTTTTAGGGGCGATTACACGTACTTCTGGTACACCCAAAGTTGTGAGTGCGTGAATCTCGCTACGTGCAACGCGGCTATGCAACACATCGCCTACCAGTGCAACGCGCAGATTGTGCATATCAGGTTTATAGCGGCGCACCGTGAATACATCTAATAGGCCTTGAGTTGGGTGTGCGTGGCGGCCATCGCCTGCGTTGATGACGCTGATGTTATCTGGCACGTGCTGCGCAATAAAATGCACCGCTCCACTTTGCGCGTGGCGCACCACAAACATATCTGCGTGCATGGCGATTAAATTATCCACTGTGTCTAAAATCGTCTCGCCTTTAGATTGGCTGGAAGTACCAACGTTAAGATTGATGACATCAGCAGAAAGTCGCTTGGCAGCTATTTCAAAGGTGGTTCGAGTGCGGGTACTGTTTTCAAAAAAGATGTTGCATACTGTTTTTCCGCGCAACAGAGGCACTTTTTTAATATCGCGCTCGGCCACGCCGACGAAGGTTTCGGCGGTATCCAAAATCTGTGTTAGGATTTTTTTTGGCAAGCCTTCAATGGTTAAAAGGTGCTTTAATTTACCATTAGCGTCGAGTTGTGGATTATTCATTATTGTTCTCTAAAGTCAGGTGCAGCTTGCTCTTTGTGTCTTGTGAAAGCTGTAAATTTTGGGTTGGCACTAGCAAGATTTCTGCGCCAACGATATTAGGTGAGATTGGCAACTCAGCACCACCTCGGTTAATCAACACCGCGAGAGTGATACTAGCTGGGCGACCATAATCAAATAGCTCATTCATGGCGGCACGTGTGGTGCGGCCAGTATAGAAAATATCATCAATTAAAATAAGGTGTTTATCTGTTACATCAAAAGGGATTTGCGACGGCTTAGGTTCAGTTTTTAATCCTCGTTGCGAGTAATCATCGCGGTACAGTGCTGCATCTAGCATGCCATAAGGAATATCTTGTTTGATAGATTCTAAAATGCGATTCATCAACCATACGCCACCGCTATGAATGCCGACCAATGCAGTATTGGGTTGAAGCCGTAACTGAATTTCTCCAGTAATTTTGGCTAGCAAGGCTTCGGGGTCGGGTAATTGCATCATGTGCTCAAATTGTCGAAATAATATTGTAATATGCTTTGCGCAGCCACCGCATCTATCATAGTTTTTTGTTTGTAGCCTTTAATGCCGGCTGCATTGAGATTTTGCGCAGCTTCTGCCGAACTCAAGCGCTCATCAATCATGACAACAGGTAAATTAAAGCGGCCTTCCAGCCGCTGTGCAAATTTTTTAGAGAGTTGTGTGAGTAGGTGAGATTCGCCATCCATGTGCATGGGTAAGCCTACTACCAACAAGCTAGGACGCCATTCTTGGACGAGTTCGGCTATTTTTTCAAACTTAATATTATTCTCTTCGCCATTAATTGTAGTGAGTGGATATGCTACTTTTAACATGGTTTCACCCACTGCTACGCCGATACGTTTTTCACCGAAATCAAACGCTAATACCGTACCTGTAATATCTGGGTAACTGCGTTCTAAAATCGGCAAATGGCTCTGGCTTAAGCTTTTGTTTGGCATCATTTAAGCATGCCCTGCGACTTCAGACAAATTAAGCAAATCAAGCCCCATCATGCGCATGGCGCAATCAAATTTTTCATGGTCAGCCTTATCAAAAATCAGGGCATGAATGTCGTCAAGATTATTGGTTTCTAAACTCAGCCAAGCATTTTGTGCAAGCTCTTGTTCCAGTTGGCCTGCGGTCCAACCCGCATAGCCTAAAGCGATGAGCATTTTTTGTGGGACATTGT
This sequence comes from Methylotenera sp., assembly GCA_031379885.1. Lineage (GTDB taxonomy): Bacteria > Pseudomonadota > Gammaproteobacteria > Burkholderiales > Methylophilaceae > Methylotenera_A. Next base: position 19,676 of record JANNFN010000012.1, on the reverse strand, counting down.
TTTTTGAGTTATCGTTTTGCGCAACAGCCTCTAGAATATCTTTCGAAGTAGTTAAAGCGACCGTATTGTTAATGACGATGGTAGAGTTAAATTCGTCATGTGGTGCAGGCAAAATGCTGTGCAGAATAAAGCCGCGTTCAGTTTGTACTGGGCCACCAAAGTGTACATTTTTCTTTAAAAGCGTTGTGGATTCCGCTTCAAGCTGAATTTGTTTAAATAGATTGGCAACGGTGATATCGGCACTGCGGTTGATAATAACGCCCATGGCGCCATCTTGATTGTGCGTGCAAATGTAGGTAACGGTTTTAGAAAAATAGGGATCTATCATGGCGGGCATCGCGATGAGAAACTGACCTGTGAGATTCATATTTTCCAATGGTCGCTATTTTAGCACAAATTATTTTAATTCAGCCTCGCCTTTTATTGACTTTGCTGTATCCAAATTCATTTTATCTTGGCTTCGAAATATCCAGTGATTTCTAGACCAAAACCGTCCATGCTAGGCATTTTGCGAGGTGTGGCCATCAAACGCATTTTACGCACACCCAAATCTAGTAGTATTTGTGAGCCAATACCGTATGTGCGTAGCTCTTGGTGGTAGCGTATCGGTTCATCGGCATGTTGAATGCGCGCGATCAAATCATCGCCAGATTCGCTATGATTGAGCAAAACAACCACGCCGCAAGCCGCATCAGATATGGCCTGCAGGGCATCGATTAAACTCCAGCTGTGGCTACGGCTGCTATTATCGAGTAAATCAAACACGGATAAAGGTTCGTGTACGCGTACCAAGGTTTCTTCTTCTGCACTTGGCGTGCCTTTAACTAGTGCTAAATGTGTTTCACTGGTAATTTTATCGCGATACGCTACTAAACGCATGCCACCTTGGGAGGTAGTCACCATGCGCTCCGCAGCCCGCTCGATTAATTTTTCGTTCTCACTGCGGTAGCTAATCAAGTCAGCAATAGTGCCAATTTTGATGTGGTGATGCTGTGCAAGCGTCACTAAATCAGGTAGGCGTGCCATTTCGCCGTCGTCTTTTAAAATCTCGCAAATGACCGAGGCAGGTTCATGGCCAGCAAGCATGGCTAAATCGCTACCAGCTTCGGTATGCCCAGCGCGCACTAGCACGCCTCCATTGAGTGCTGCCAGAGGAAACACGTGGCCTGGGCTGACGATATCCTCAGCGCGCGCATTTTTTGCGACAGCAGCCTTAACCGTAGCAGCGCGGTCAGCGGCAGAAATGCCTGTAGTGACGCCGCTTGCGGCTTCAATTGACACCGTAAAATTGGTACCCAAGCGCGAATCATTTTTCTCCACCATGGGCGGTAAGTCAAGTTGCTCACAACGTGCTTCGGTGAGAGTTAGGCAAATTAAGCCACGACCAAATTTGGCCATAAAGTTGATATGTTCAGCAGTGGCGAACTCGGCAGCGATGACAAAATCGCCTTCATTTTCTCGGTTTTCATCATCCACCAAAATGACCATTTTCCCAGCTTTAATGTCGGCGATGATTTCGGTAATTGGGCTAATCGATCTAAGGGGCATAGGTATTTTTAGTTGTTAGTGTTTTCATTTTTTTCTAGTGACCATTCTGCCATACGCTCTACATAGCGGGCGATTTGGTCGATTTCTAAGTTTACTTGGCTACCAATTTTCAAATGTTTGAAAGTGGTGTTTTCTAAGGTGTGCGGAATAATGTTCATGCTAAAAATGTCTCGCTCGATAGTGTTCACGGTTAAGCTGACACCATCGACGCAAATTGAACCTTTTTTTGCAATGTACTTGGAAATTGCATGTGGCGCGCATATCGCTAGTAGCCAACAATCGCCTACCTGTTCTAAGCGTGTCACTTGTCCCACGCCATCCACATGTCCACTCACCAAGTGCCCACCTAATCGGTCGTTCAGGCGTAAGGCTTTTTCTAAATTGACCGTTTGCTTCCCATCTAAACCGGTTGTGACGCTAAGCGTTTCTTTAGAAACATGTGCCTGAAAGTGTGTTTTACTGAGCCGTGTTATGGTTAAACAAACACCGCTCACCGCAATGCTGTCACCAACAATAACATCACTTAATTCTAAATTTTCTGCATGAATAGATAGTATTGCATCATTGCCTGTCCTTGTGACAGCATCAATTTGACCAACAGCTTGAATGATTCCAGTAAACATAAGGTGATTGTCTAGCGTAACGAAGTCATAGTGTACAGGAGCTATTGTATTTGTTAGGTAATGAAATGTATTTTAACAGGTGTAAATAGTATTGCATTCAACAATTTAAATATCTAGGGTATTCTTTAGTAAATCTAGCAGCTAAAAAAGTTGGCATATATGTTGCAAAAGTGAACATGTCATTCACTTTTTTAAGCAGGTATTAAAAATGTTAGCTACAGTTAAACATAAAATTCAGTCAGCTTTATATCCTCAAGATGCGCAAAAAAATCTTGGGTGGATGAACACGTTAACTGAAATAAGTGAGTTAGATGCCCTAAAAGAAATCACATCTCAGTTAGTAAAAATTCAATTTGATTCAAATGAAACTTTAAAACGCAATATTGAATTGGTGTTAGAGATTGATAAAAAAACCTATCACACAGCTAAGAATATAACGCATAAGTACCTGAGTGTATTGAGATTAAATGAAAATATTGAAACAGATATTTACAATATCGTGTATTCGTATCAAAGACAACTTTATGTGGCATATACCCAATTTTTAGATTTTTACCAAGCGCAAAATAAAATAATTTTTGAAGATGTAAAAGTTAATCTAATTTTATGTCGTCATTTAAATGCAACTTTTGCAATGGCTAAATGGCGCTATTTTGATGACCAACCAGCGCCAATAGGCACATGGGTTAATGTATGTAAAGTCATCAAATGTGCCGAAAATTTGGCAATTTTAAATACCAATTTATTTTTATATGACTTTCAAAAGAAAGAAATTAGCGTTGCTACTTTGTTAAAACGCGGCTTTATGATGGATACCTTGCATAAAAGTAACTATAGCCGCTTACAAATTCAAATGACCGAGCAGGTTCTTAAGGTTTGGGCAACCAACCCATTGATATTGACTAAACATAAGCAAGATAAACTGCATTTTTTCATTAATATTGAATCTGACAAAGGTCCAGAAAGAATACGAGCAGTCGAAAAATTTGCAGATTATCGGTTTTGGAAAACGACGCGCTTGATAGATAAGATTGAAGCGTACTTATGCGCTGTGGATACCCATAAACCACTGATGGAGTTCGGTCTTGAGAAAATGGCTTCAGCCGATGTGCTTGTTAAATTGTTTAAAAAATTGCGCGTAGATTGGTGTGCAGAGGGTTATGAACGCCAACGTAGAAAAGAAGCTAGGAATAACAGAAGCAAGCTTATTAATGTAAGTTATGGTTTAGAAGATATTTGTAAACGATTAAGTGCATCGCAGCCTCAGCTGGTGGTTAAACCCCTGCATGAGGAGGACGGCCTATATGACTTTGAGATGCGGGTAGCTTCACATCAAATTAAGCAAAAGGAGCCGCAAGTTTATCAACCTAAGCAAAAAAAACTTGGTAGTGAAAACTGGTGGCTGGTTGATGAAAGTGCTAGTGGTTTTGGGGTTGATTTAGGTAAAACTTTTAATAGCTGGATAGAAACTGGTAAGTTGATAGGTTACACCTCGGAAGAAGATAAAGATTTGTTTATTATCGCCGAAATTAAAAGTGTGCGTAAACAAGCTAATGGTAATTATCGCGCAGGGCTGGAAGTGGTAGGTAAGCATAGCACATCTATTAAAATGGCGCGTTTGGATCAAGCAAAAAATCCTAGCGATTTGGATGGTTATTTAGTCGATGATCAAGAGACCAATTACAGCCAGCTGTATTCTTTTTCAGGCTTAATGCTAGAGGGAGAAGGTGTAGGAAAATTTAGAAAACCGACTATGATTCTGCCTAGAAATGAATATAAGCGAGGTGGTCGCTATTTAATTAATATGGATGGTGACGATAAAATTGTCATGGTTGGCACGCCGTTGATGAAGCAGCGCGAATGGGTGCGTGTAGCTTTGCCAGCATAAGCAATAAATTTTTCTGCTTTAGTTAGAATCTTGGCGGTAGAAAACTGCTAAGATTCAGCTATGTCATTTTTCAATAAAACCCTGCCGTTCGAGCTGTTTGTCGGCCTGCGTTATTTACGGGCAAAACGCAAAAGTCACTTTACCACTTTTATATCAATTACCAGTATGGTCGGCATTGCGCTTGGTGTGGCGGTGCTCATTATCGTACTTTCGGTGATGAATGGTTTTGGTACTGAGCTACGGAATCGCATTTTAGGCGTGGCCTCGCATTTGCAAATTACTGAGGGTAGTAATACGCTTTCAAACTGGCAACAGGCGATGAGCGCGGTTGATGGCGTGCCGCATGTAGTGGCCGCCGCACCATTTATTATGGGCCAAGGCATGCTTTCTTATGACTCTATCGCTCAAGGCACACTGGTGCGTGGCATTATTCCTGCAGACGAAGTTAAAGTGGCAGAATTTGCCGATAAAATGAAAGTGGGCAGTTTGTATGATTTGCGCGCGAGTGAGTTTAACATTATTTTAGGCAAAGACTTAGCGCAAACCTTAGGCCTAACAGTTGGCGATAAAGTGGTGTTAATGTCACCTTCAGGTCAAGCTACACCCGTTGGCACCATGCCGCGCATGAAGCAATTCAAGCTTGTAGGTTTATTTGAAATGGGCTACCAAAGTTACGACTCTGGTTTGGCGCTTGTGCACATGGACGATGCCGCCAAACTATATCGAATGGGCGATAAAGTGACAGGTTTGCGCATCAAATTAGATGACCCCTTTTTAACCACCGAAGTCGCGCCAGTTATCGCTTCCAAGCTCAGTAATCAAGGCAATTATTATATTAGTGATTGGGTGCAAGAAAACCCCAATTTTTTTGCTGCGCTTAAAATGGAAAAGCGTATTATGTCGATTATTATGGTGTTAGTGGTGGCGGTGGCTGCGTTTAATATCGTCTCTACTTTAATCATGGCAGTAATTGATAAGCGCGCCGATATTGCTATTATGCGTACTTTTGGTGCCAGCCCGCGTAGCATTATGAGTATTTTTATTATTCAGGGCGCGCTCATCGGCATTATTGGTACCTTGCTGGGCGCCGCGCTGGGTATTGTGATAGCGCTTAATATTGACACCATTATTCCGTTTATCGAAAATTTATTTCATGTGCAATTTCTGGCTAAGGACGTTTACTATATTAGCGAAGTGCCTTCACAAATATTATGGTCAGACGTATTGTTGATTACACTCACCTCTATTGTTTTAAGTTTGCTCGCAACACTTTACCCAAGCTATAAAGCCTCGCAAATTAACCCAGCTGAGGCATTAAGATATGAGTAGCATTATTACTTGTAGGGCACTTTGCAAAACTTATTCTGGCTTAGATGTTGCGGTGCTGAACGGCATTGATTTAAACATCAACAAGGGCGAGCAAATTGCGATTGTGGGAGAATCTGGCTCGGGCAAAAGTACATTACTACATTTGCTGGGTGGCTTAGATGTGCCGACCAGCGGCGTGGTTGAGCTATCGGGTAAAATGCTTAGTCAATTATCAGAGACTGAAAAAGGCTTGCTGCGCAACCAAGCGCTGGGCTTTGTGTATCAATTTCATCATTTATTGCCAGAGTTTACTGCGATAGAAAACGTTGCTATGCCTTTGCTGATTCGCCGTTTGTCGAGCACAGCGGCACTCGAAAGTGCGAAACAAATGCTCACAAAAGTTGGCTTGGGGCATAGGCTAGAACACATGCCAGGCGAGCTTTCTGGTGGCGAGCGACAACGTGCGGCGCTTGCACGTGCTTTAGTCACACGACCTAAATGTATTCTTGCAGATGAGCCAACAGGTAATTTGGATCGCGTAACGGCGGGGCAAGTATTTGATTTATTGCTTGAGATTAATCAAGAGCAAAACACTAGCTTAGTGGTGGTCACGCATGACTTGAGTTTGGCTGCAAAAATGCAGCGACAGTATCGGCTAGAAGACGGCAAACTTATTTCGTTTAGCTAGATGATAATCCTAGCGCTAGGCTTTGTATTTGGCGCTTGGTTGCTGCAGCAACAAGCCATTTTCCCTGATATTAGCCATGCCTTGGGAGCCTCATTAATACTGGCTTCCAGCCTAGTTTCTTTTATTAAATTCCGACATAAATATTTAAAAAAATTAAGCCTTTTCGTTCTAGCGGGCTTGCTGGGTTTTTTCTGGGCGGCAACTTTCGCCATACTTCGATTAAGTGATGAATTGCCCAAAGAATGGGAGCAGAAAAGCGTTGAAATCATCGGCGTGGTGGCGAGCTTGCCAGAAGTCACCGAGCGTGGGGAGCGTTTTCGCTTTGATGTAGAGCGTGTCTTGACTCATGGTGCAAAAATACCCAAACATATTTCGCTCAACTTTTACCGAGACCAATATTTATTAAATTCGGAATCACAAAAACTACAAAATTCGCCTAGCCTGACTAACTACTTTCATGCTGGCGAGCGTTGGCAATTCACAGTGCGTCTCAAACGGCCTCATACCACTTACAATCCACATAGCTTTGATTTTGAAGCGTGGGCGCTGGCTGAGAGTATGCGTGCCACGGGCACTATTCGCAATAAAAGTGGCTATAAAAAACTCAACAATTTTGTTTATAGGCCAAGTTACATGATTGAAAATTGGCGTGAAAAGGTGGGTAATCATATTTCGCAAACGCTAGCAAATAAATCATATGCAGGCGTGATTCGCGCACTGGTGGTGGGGGATGATAGCCAAATCACTCAAGCGCAGTGGAACGTGTATTTGCGCACAGGCGTGAATCATTTGATGAGTATTTCTGGCTTACATATCACTATGCTGGCTGGTTTAGCGTTTTCTATCGTTGCATTTATTTGGCGACGTTTTCCAAATTTAGTTATGCGCATGCCCACACGCAAAGCCGCGACTATTGCTGGTGTGCTCGTAGCCATTACCTATGCTTGCTTGGCGGGCTGGTCGGTGCCCACGCAGCGCACACTATTCATGCTTGTTGTTTTTGCTTTTGCCTTGTTAATCGGACGAAATCTGGCAATTTCACGTGTATTGGCAATGGCTTTGTTCGTGGTTGTTTTATTTGACCCATGGGCAGTTAATGCACCAGGTTTTTGGTTATCGTTTGGTGCAGTTGCCATCATTGCTTATGTTACGGTTGGTAGATTAAAGCTCATGCATTGGTTTAAAGAAGCTGTAAATACGCAGTGGGCGATTACTTTAGGTTTGCTACCGTTGTTAATTTTCATGTTTGGGCAAACTTCCATTGTGTCGCCGCTCGCCAACGCGTTTGCTATTCCAATTATTTCTCTTGTTGTTGTGCCTTTGGCTATTGTTGGTGGTTTACTACACCTTGATTTTATTTTGCATGCATCCTATTTTGTTTTAGAGATTGCTATGCAAGGCCTTAATTGGTTAGCTACTTTTTCATTGTGGCAGCAAGCCACACCGCCAACATGGACGCTACTTTTGGCTATGCTCGGTGCACTATGGATGTTGCTGCCACGCGGTTTTCCGCAACGTTGGTTGGGGCTAGTGTTGTTGTTACCCTTGTTTTTTGTTCATCCACCAAGGCCAAAAATGGGTGAAATGCAAGTCGCTGTATTGGATGTTGGCCAAGGTTTGGCGATGGTTATTCAAACCCAAAATCATACTTTGCTTTATGACGCTGGTCCGCGCTATTCGGCGCAAAGTGACGCAGGAAGCAAAATTGTTGTGCCATATTTACGTGGCGAGGGCGTGAAAAAACTGGATGGATTTATCGTGAGCCATAATGATGTGGATCACAGTGGTGGTGCAACTTCCGTGCTGGTGCAAACACCTGTAGATTGGCTTGCAAGCTCGTTTGTTTTAGCTGAAACTGGACAATCAGTAAAGCAACTCAAGTGCTTTGCAGGCCAGCACTGGCAATGGGATGGAGTTGATTTTGAAGTGCTATACCCGCGCATTGAAAGTTATGATAACGCTGATATAAAAGACAATAATATGAGTTGTGTTGTGAAAGTGAATAGTCAATTCGGCAGCATTTTACTCACGGGTGATATTGAAAGAGAAGCTGAAAAAGAACTTTTAGAATATGCCCTGAAACCCAATATCCATGCGGGCGGGGCCGATATGCCTAAAAATAACAATTTACTTAAAAGCGACGTGTTAATCGCGCCGCATCATGGTAGCAAAACTTCTTCTACGCCAGAATTTATAGCCGCAGTGGGTGCAAAACATATTATTTTTACGGTGGGATATTTGAACCGTTTTAAACATCCCAAGCCGTCGATTACAAAAACTTATGCAGAAACTGGTGCGCTATTATATCGCTCTGATTATCAAGGAGCGCTTGTGATTGATTTTACGCGCAATATTCCTATAAAAATTAATGCTTGGCGCCAAAGCCAGCCGCGTTATTGGCACGATAAATTTTGATAAAAACTTGCCCAAATGCGCGCTTCCAGCTAAAGTAGCAGGAGTTTTTAGAACACTTAAAGGAGTATTGCTGTGTGGGAAATTATTCAGGCCGCAGGTTGGCCAATTTGGCCGTTGATTATTGCATCAGTCGTCGCGCTTGCGATTATCGGAGAGCGTTTTTGGGCTTTGCGTAGCGATGTAGTAGCACCAACAAATTTGTTGCCAGAAGTACAAAAATGGCTGGGACAGGGCGGTGTGACCAAAGAAACATTGAATAAGCTAGAACAGCATTCGCTGTTAGGCCAAATTTTTGCTAGTGCATTATCGAATGCTAAAAACTCACGTGAAATTACTAAAGAAGCCATTGAAGAAACTGGCCGTGCAGTCGCACATAAGCTAGAACGTTATTTGCCAATATTAGGCACCATCGCTACAGTGTCGCCGCTATTGGGCTTGCTGGGTACAGTCATTGGTATGGTGGAATTATTCGGCTCATTTACTAATAGTGGTCACGATGTTGCACAATTTGCGCGTGGTATTTCAGTGGCGCTTTATAATACTGCGGCGGGTATCGTGGTGGCTGTTCCTGCAATGATTGCATACCGTTATTTCCGTAGCAAAGTGGATGACTTGCTGGTAGATATGGAGCAGCAGGCAATCAAGCTAGTCGAAATTCTTCACGGCCAACGTAACTAAATCGTTCGACTTTAAAGCAGATTTAGTAAAAGGATAAACATGAATTTTCAACGTGGTAGACGTAATGAAGAGCTCGAGATGAATCTTGTGCCTTTGATTGATGTGCTATTAGTTATTATTATTTTCTTGGTAGTGAGCGCAACTTTTTCACGCACCAGCGAGTTACAAATCAATCTACCAACGGCTGAGGCCAATAGCCCACAAGATAAACCTTTAGTGATTACGGTAGAGGTGGACGCAGGCGGGCGCTACATGGTGAACGGTAATGAAGTTGCAAGTGGGGATGTTGATGCGATTGCAGGCGCAATGACCAAAGCCGTCGGCAATGGTAAAGAACCTACTATTGTGATTAATGCGGATGCAAAAACTACGCATCAATCTGTCATCAACGTCATGGAGGCGGCTCGCCAAGCCAATTACACGCACATTACTTTTGCGACACAAACAAAATCTGGTTCATAATATTACCTTTAATTTTCAATTAGGTTCGACGTTCTAATTATGTCGAAATCATCTCGTAAGCAAGAAAAAACGCCACATATCGCAAACGCAAAAATGCTCTATTTGCGTTTGTTTAGGTATGCATGGCAGCATAAGTTCGTCTTCCTAATTACTATTGTTTCAACTACTTTACTTTCGTTAAGTGACACAGCTTTTTTAGCATTGATTAAAAAAGTCACGGATGACGGTTTTGTAAAAAAGTCTGCGCATTTATTGTATATGTTGCCACTTCAATTGTTTCTATTGATGGCTTTGCGTGCTGTGGCTGATTTTGTTTCAGAGTACAGCATGCGCTGGGTAGCGCGGCGTGTGATTGAAACATTGAGGCGCGAAGCCTTTAATAAAATGATGTTTTTGCCTGTTAATTTTTTTGACGCAAGGTCAACGGGTACACTGGTTTCTAAGCTTACTTACGATGTAGAGCGTTTATCTGCGGTGACAACGCGTACTGCGCTTAATTTGCTACGTGATGTAATTAAGGTTATCGGTTTGGTTGCTTATATGCTTTACTTAGATTGGCGATTAACATTGGTGTTTGCAGTGGTCACGCCATTTATGGCCTTATATTTAAGAAAAAACACGCCAAAATTACGTGGCAATGCAACAAAAGTGCAGCAAGCTATTGGGGAGATGACTAAAACTGCGGAAGAAGCTATTTCAGGTCAGCGTATTGTTAAAATTTTTGGTGCGCAAGATTTTGAAAGCCAGCGCTTTGCGAAAGTAGTCATTAAAAATCGTGATTTAGAGCTACGGACTGCCAGAATAGGCGGCTTAAATAGTTTTGTGGTGCAAATTTTAGCTGCTTTTGCTTTAGCTTTGGTGGTGTTTTATGCCTTGGGCAGTTTTAGTGTGGGCGAATTTGCCGCTTTTATTGGTGCGTTATTGATGTTAATTTCGCCTATTAAACATATTGCAACGGCCAATGAAGATTTACAAATTGGCCTAGCTGCCGCGAAAAGCCTGTTTGATGTGATTGATGCGCCAGCAGAGTTTGGAGATGGTGAGAAAAATATAGCGCGCGCGCTAGGGGAGATTGAATTTAGAAATGTTACCTTGCGTTACGATAGCACTAATCGACCTGCCTTGAATAATATTAACTTTAGCATTAAACCAGGAGAAAAAATCGCCTTGGTTGGCCGCTCTGGTGGCGGTAAAACGTCTTTAGTAAATTTGTTGCCGCGATTTTACGAGTTACAACAAGGTCTGGTATTGTTAGACGGCATTGATATTCGCGCTTTAGATTTAAAAAATTTACGCACCCAATTCTCATTAGTGAGCCAAGATATCGTTTTGTTTAATGACACCGTATTTAACAATATCGCATATGGAGTACTAAGAAACACTTCTGAAGCAGAAGTAATAGAAGCCGCCAAAGCCGCGCACGCTTGGGATTTTATTCAGCAGTTGCCAAATGGCTTGCAAAATGAAATCGGCGATAGGGGCGTGCGTTTGTCTGGCGGTCAGCGTCAACGCATTGCCATTGCGCGTGCCATACTCAAAAACGCGCCAATACTATTGTTAGATGAAGCGACCAGCGCGCTAGATACTGAATCTGAACAACACGTGCAAGCAGCGTTGGATACTTTGATGCAAAATCGCACTTCGATTGTGATTGCGCATCGCTTAAGTACGATTGAAAATGCCGATAGGATTTTGGTGATGGATCAAGGTGAGATTGTAGAGTCTGGTTCACATCTGCAATTGTTCGCTGCAAATGGCTACTATACTAAGTTATATCAAAAAGAGTTTGATTAAGCTTTTCCGATTGTGACAAACTTTATACAAGAATTTGTACTACATGCCTGGCGGCGCAGAGACGTATTTTTTTATTTCGTTTTAATTCCCTTGTCTTGGTTGTTTACGGTTATTACAGCACTTAGGCGTTTTGCATATCAGTTGGGGCTGTTGAAATCTTATTCACTACCAGTACCTGTGATTATCGTTGGCAATATTAAAATGGGGGGCACTGGCAAAACGCCAGTTGTGATTTGGTTAGTTGAACAATTGAGAAAAAATGGCTATCAACCCGCTGTGATTAGTCGTGGCTATGGCGGTAGTGCCATCTTGCCAATCAGTGTCAGTGCCAATAGCGTAGCCAGCGTGGTGGGGGATGAGCCTGTATTAATTGCCAACCGTTGCAATTGTCCCGTTTGGGTGGGTGCAGATCGCGTACATGCGGCAACAGAGCTACTTAAAGCGCATCCAGAATGTAGCGTGATTATTAGCGACGATGGTTTGCAACATTACCGATTAAAGCGAGATTTTGAGATTGCAGTAGTAGAGGCAAACATGCCGCCAGCAGGTGCGTATTTATTGCCTGCTGGGCCATTACGTGAGCCACTTACGCGCTTGCAAACTGTGGATGCAATTATTTGCAACGGTGAAGAGGTGATTACATTAGCGTTTCAAATGCGCTTAATTGGTGAACAGTTTTATAATCTTGCTGATGCGAGTTTAAGCGCAACTGTGGCAGATTTTAGGCGTAAAACGGTGACAGCGATTGCTGGTATTGGTAATCCTGAACGTTTTTTTGAGCATTTACGCAAATTAGGTATAACTTTTGCGGGAATCGCCTTTACAGATCATTATGCGTTTACCGCGCAAGATTTGGCCAGAATTGATTGCGATGCGATTATCATGACAGAAAAAGATGCAGTAAAATGCAAAGCATTTGCCAAGCCGAATTGCTGGGTATTGCCTGTGCAGGCCAGTATAGATGAAGGCTTGATGGAAAAAGTTCTGAATAAACTGCAGCATAAATTGCAGAAATAACTGTTTGATTGAAAGGTTAAATATGGATTCGAAACTACTACAAATTTTAGTCTGCCCAGTTACCAAAGGGCCGCTAATCTATGATAAGAAAGCCAACGAGCTCATTTCAAAATCTGCGCGGCTGGCTTACCCGATACGCGATGGTATCCCTGTGATGCTAGAAGATGAAGCACGTAAGTTAGAAGAAAAAGAATACTTAGAAGATAGATAATGCGGCAGATAATTCAAAATCTCGTGTCGCAGAGCAAGGCGCACGGAGCGCAGAAGCCGAGACAGTATGTTGTATTACGACGAGGTTGCGAGCACCGCGCAACACCGCAATGCGCACGAGAGATGAATTATGTTTAAAGTTGTTATTCCTGCACGTTATGCCAGCACTCGCCTGCAAGGCAAGCCCTTGCTTGATATTGCTGGAAAGCCAATGGTAGTAAGGGTTGCAGAGCAGGCAGCAAAAAGCGGTGCAAGTGAAATTGTGATTGCGACCGACTTCGAAAAAATCATGCAAGCCGCGGCAGAGCACAATATTAAAGCCGTGATGACTAATATTAATCACGCTTCTGGCACCGATAGGATCGCCGAAGTGGCGCAAAAGCTCAATTGGGCAGACGATGAAATTGTGGTGAACGTGCAAGGTGATGAGCCATTAATCGACCCAAAATTAATCGCAGAAGTCGCGCTACACTTGGCCAATAGCAAGGATGCCGTGATGGCCACCGCCTGCCACGCCATTCACGATGAAGCCAGTATGATTAACCCGAATATTGTGAAAATCGTGATGGATGCCAACGGCAACGCGCTGTATTTTAGCCGCGCGCCAATTCCATACCCGCGCGACGATGCCCACAAAGCCAATATCCAAGCTCATCGCCACATTGGTATTTATGCTTATCGCGTCGGCTTTCTTAAAAAATATGCGCAATTAAGTGTGACAGAATTAGAAAAAATTGAAAGTTTAGAGCAATTGCGCGTGCTGCATCACGGCTATAAAATTGGTGTGACGATTACACAAAATGCACCTGCAAGTGGCGTAGATACTCAAGAAGATTTAGATTACGTTAGAAGTGTTTTTAAGTGAGCTTTTGACATGCCCTGCAGGCCAATATCCATGCGGGTTATAGGGCATTACTTTTTGCCCCGTTAAGCAGTTCTAAATATAAAATATACCGCGCCCAGCAAACACAAGCCTGCCCATAAAAAATCGAGTTTTAGCGGCTGGTGCATGTAAAACACAGCAAATGGCACAAAAACACTCAGTGTGATAATTTCTTGCAACATTTTGAGTTGCGAGAGAGATAAAGCGGTGTAGCCAATGCGGTTGGCAGGTACTTGAAACAAATACTCCATTAAAGCAATGCCCCAGCTAATTAAAGCAGCGATAATCCACGGTTTATTGCTTAAGTTTTTAAGGTGCGCATACCAAGCAAACGTCATAAATACGTTTGAAATGGTGAGTAGGATAATGGTTTTTAAGATAGTAGGCATATTATTTTCAATATAATTCCAACATTCACTTTGTCAGTTTCGCCTCGCCGTACAAATTCGTACTGTCTTCGGCTCGCTTTCGCGTGACTGTCGTTTTATATTGAAAATTAGCATATTTTGTAGGGTGGGCAAAACGGGTTTATTTGCCCACTCGGTTATTCATGGATTGTTTCAGCGTGGGCAAGCAAGTTGCCCACCCTACATGGTTTGAATGATGGTATAGAAAACACTCACATTACGGCAACTCAGAGCGAAGAACATACTCTCCTCTAAGCAATTCATGACCCATACTTTCTTGCTTTGGAGCCTCGGACTTTGTTATTACCCAAACTTGAGCTTGATTAGATTGCTTTGCATTTTCCGAGTTTCGAGAACGCCATTGAGGGATTGAGGATGCTAACAATTCTTCAGCAACTCTTGATATTTGAAATTCAATGCAGGTGTTGCACCTAAAGTGTTTTCTATTTCCGTGGTCGCAGGACTCAAATTCAGCAGAGTTTTTGCATAGAGGGCAGATTTGTTGCATTCGAGCTCCTGATAAATATATTCTTTTAACCTAAAACAGAACCTAAAAAAGAACTTAATTTTTTATTAGGGCAGGTTGCTAAATCTTAAATAAATTGCTTTGTTTGAATAAAACAAATCATTAAATGATTTTTATAACACCTGCTAACAGTCTTTCTTAAACCGCCGACTCACCTGTTTCGCCTGTCCTGATTCGTACAACTTGTTCAACAGCGCTGACAAAAATCTTACCATCGCCAATTTTACCGGTATGGGCTGATTTGATAATCGCTTCCATGGCGGGTTCTACCATTTCATCGGTCACTACCAACTCAATTTTAATTTTCGGTAAAAAATCCACCACATATTCCGCACCGCGATAAAGCTCGGTGTGGCCTTTTTGACGGCCAAAGCCTTTTACCTCGGTGACCGTTAAGCCGTTTGCGCCAATTTCAGAGAGCGCTTCGCGCACTTCGTCCAACTTAAATGGTTTAATTACTGCTTCAATTTTTTTCATTACTTACTCTCCAAAATTCAGTCAATCAAACTTTAACTTACATGTTATCGGATAACGCCTATCTTTGCCAAATCCTCTTTGCGTAATTCTAACCCCAACTGGCGCTTGGCGGCGTTTATATTCATTGTGGTCGATTAAATTGGTGACGCGGTTCACATCTTTTTCGGTAAATCCAAGTTTAACAATTCTATCGCGGCTTAAATCGTCTTCCACGTAAGCTTGCATTATGGCGTCTAAAATTTCATAGGTGGGCAAACTATCTTGGTCAGTCTGATTGGCGCGCAACTCTGCGCTTGGTGCACGCGTGATGATGCGCTCGGGGATGATTTTAGAGAGTGAATTGCGATATTCAGCCAGCTTGTATACCAGTGTTTTTGGTACATCTTTAAGCAGTGAAAAACCGCCTGCCATATCGCCATACAAGGTGCTGTAACCCACCGCCATTTCTGATTTATTGCCGGTGGTGAGCACAATACTGCCAGATTTGTTAGAAAGCGCCATCAGCAGCATGCCGCGAATACGCGCTTGCAGATTTTCTTCGGTAGTGTCGAATGGCAAATCGCCAAACTCTGGTGCGAGAGTTTCACGGAACAGTTCGAACAAGGCTCCAATAGGTAGCTGGCTATATTTCACACCAACCAAATTCGCCATTTCTACGGCGTCATCTACGCTGATGCTGGCGGTAAATTCGGATGACATCAGCACTACTTTTACACGGTCTTTGCCGAGTGCATCAACGGCGATTGCGAGCGTGAGCGCGGAATCAATGCCGCCTGATAAACCCAAAACCACACTGGGGAAGCCATTTTTATTCACATAATCGGCCAAACCTAATTTAAGCGCGTTATAAACGGCTGCTTCTAGGCTTAACTTTGGTGAATTAGCAGCTCTGGTAGGCGCATGGTTATTGGCTTCTAGACCATCTATTTCTACGATAGCTAGATTTTCTTCAAAAGAAGGTAATTGCTGTGTTACTTTGCCATATTGATCTAGCGCGAATGACGCGCCATCAAACACCAACTCGTCTTGCCCGCCGACCATATTCACGTAAATTACAGGTAAGCCTGTTTCTTTAGCGCGGTCGGCGATCACTTCGTAGCGCGTTTCGAGTTTATCCATGTGGTAAGGCGAGGCATTAAGCGCGAGTAAAAATTCTGCACCTGCTTGCTTGGCTTTAAGCGCGGGTGCGGCTTCCCAGCCATCGGCACAAATCATCACGCCAAATTTTGTACCAGCGTGAGAAAAAACTAAAGCATCTTTGCCTGCTTCAAAATAACGCTCTTCATCAAACACGCTGTAATTGGGCAAGATTTGTTTGTGATACGTGGCGGCAATTTTGCCATTTTCAATCAATGAAGCCGCATTGTAGAGCTTTCCATTGAGTTGATGTGGATGTCCAATTAACAAAGAAATTCCAGAAATGTGCTCTGCAAGCCGCACCAGTGCTTGCTCACAGGCATGGTTAAAATCGTCTCGAAACAGCAAATCTTCTGGTGGATAACCGCAAAGGGCGAGTTCAGGTGTGATGATTAAACTGGCGCCCGCTTGTTGTGCGCGGTTGGCGTAGTCTAATATTTTGGCGGCATTGCCTTTGATATCGCCAACAATGCAGTTAATTTGACATATAGCTATTTTCATAGCGTAAATTGTAAAGTGGCAATTTTCATCAAGAAGTTAGTACTTGCCGCCAGCGTCTTTTATTAGTTTAATGATTTCAGCATTACCTTTTTTAAGCGCATATACGTAAGCGGTGAGGCCATATTGGTCACGTGCTTTTACATTGGCTTTGTTTGCGAGTAATAATTTCACCATATCAACCGAGTTGTTATCTACAGCTAATTGCAATAAGGGCGTTCCTTCTGAGTCTTCGTGATCGATATCAGCATTATTTGCAAGCAAGGTTTTAGCTGTTTCAACTTGTGTTTTTTTCACCGCCCAAGTCAGTGCGGTCCAGCGCGATTGATCTTGTTCATCTACATTGGCACCCTTGCTTAATATATAGGCTACAGCAGGTGCATGGCCCTCGCGAGCCGCGTACATAAGCGCTGTGGCGCCTAAACGGTCATGCGCATTAGCTTGCGCGCCTTGTGCCATCAGAGAGGTAATTGTCGGCACATCGCCGCTTTTTGCGGCGTACATCAACGCTGTTTTACCGTCATCACTTTTAGCGTTGGCATCTACGCCGTGTTTAATCATCAAATCCACTATCTCAGAATAGCCAGAAGTAGAGGCCATTCCGAATGCGCTCCAGCCGCTACTATCGCGAATTTTTGGATCTGCGCCTTTATCTAGCAACACCTTTACTGTTGCTACGTGGTTTTTTCTGGCAGCAAACATTAAAGCCGTCCAGCCGCCTTTATCTTTGGCATCTACCACCGCCCCTTTACTGATGAGCGCAGCTGCCACATCGGCTTTATCTTTACGTGCCGCATACATTAGCGCGGTGATATCGTCGGCATCTTTGGTATTAGCATTGACGCCACTTTCGAGCATGGCCTTTACCGTCACCAAATCACCTTTCGATGATGCGGTTAGCAAGTAAGGAATATCTTCAGCAAAGCTGATTGAGCTAGCTAAGAGTAAACATAAAAATACAATCAATTTTTTCAAGCTATTTGCCTTTATTTTGCATTAAGTTTTACTTTTATGGCCTGCAATACGGCTTCACCTAAACCTGCTGGCGATGTGGCCACCACACAGCCTGCATTTTCGAGTGCGCGAATTTTATCTTCTGCGCGTCCAGATCCACCTGAGATAATCGCGCCAGCATGCCCCATACGTTTGCCTTTTGGGGCGGTTAAGCCAGCAATATAAGCCGCAACTGGCTTGCTGACATGATGCTTAATAAAGTCTGCTGCAGCTTCTTCGTCGCTTCCACCAATTTCACCCACCATAATAATCGCTTCTGTTTCGGGGTCGGCTTCAAACATGGTTAAACATTCAATAAAGTTTAACCCTTTAATCGGGTCGCCGCCAATACCAACACAGGTGGTTTGACCTAAACCAAGCGCAGTAGTTTGGTGTACTGCCTCGTATGTTAATGTACCAGAGCGCGACACTACGCCCACCTTGCCGCGCAGGTGAATGCTACCAGGCATGATGCCTATTTTGCATTCGTCTGGTGTAATAATGCCAGGGCAATTAGGCCCAATTAATTTCGCACCATTGGCTTTAATTGCCGCTTTAATATTCAGCATGTCCAATACAGGGATGCCTTCTGTAATGCACACGATTAATTCAATACCTGCATCTGCCGCTTCTAAAATCGAATCTGAAGCATAGGCAGGCGGCACATAAATGACACTAGCATTGGCTTGCGTTTCCCTTACAGCATCCCGCATGGTGTTGAACACTGGCAGTGAGAGGTGCGATTGCCCACCTTTGCCTGGCGTGACACCACCCATCATTTTGGTGCCGTAAGCTAGCGCTTGTTCAGAGTGAAACGTGCCTTGCTTGCCCGTAAAACCTTGGCATAAAACACGTGTATTTTTATTCACTAAAATGCTCATACCGCCGCCTTACTTGACGCTGCATTTACGGCTTGCTTGGCGGCATCTGTCAGGTTTTCTGCCGAGATAATATTGAGCCCACTTTCACGTAACATTTGCTTACCTAAATCAACGTTTGTGCCTTCCAAACGGACGACAACAGGAATGGTCATCCCGACTTCTTTGACCGCGGCGATAATACCTGAGGCAATAATATCGCAACGCATAATGCCACCAAAAATATTCACTAAAATAGCGCGTACATTACTATCAGCCAAGATAATTTTAAAGGCTTTGGTCACGGTTTCCGCCGTAGCACCGCCGCCCACATCTAGGAAGTTAGCAGGCATGCCACCATGTAACTTTATTAAATCCATTGTTGCCATTGCAAGCCCAGCACCATTTACCATGCAGCCAATATTGCCGTTAAGTGCAATGTAATTTAATCCAGCATGATGGGCTTCTGCTTCTTTGGAGTCTTCTTGAGACCAGTCTCTTAGTTCAGCTAAGGATTTTTGACGATAAAGTGCATTGTCATCTACTGTCATTTTGCAATCCAGCGCAACCAGTTTGCCATCGGTAGTTACAATTAAGGGATTGATTTCTAATAAGGCCAAATCATTTTCTTTAAAGAGTTTATAAAGCCCTTTGGCCAGCTTGGTAAAAACACCAATTTGCTCGCCTTGTAAATCCAGTGCGAATGCTAAATTACGCGCTTGATAATCTACCAAGCCATTTAGAGGGTCGCATACTTCTTGCAGAATTTTTTCTGGCTGCGTTGCGGCAATTTCTTCAATATCCATACCGCCAGCCGATGAAGCGACTATGACAATGCGTTCTAGCGTGCGGTCTACCAGCATCGATAAATAAAGCTCACGCGCAATGGGTAAGGTCTGCTCTACCAATACTAGATGTACTGGCTGACCATCAGGTGCATTTTGATAAGTAATTAAGTGTTTACCTAACAAAGCACTGGCAACAGATTGCGCTTCATTTGCTGATTTTACGACCTTGACACCGCCAGCTTTGCCACGTCCGCCCGCGTGCACTTGGGCTTTTACTACCCACGCTTTACCTGCAATTTCTTTGGTAGCTGCAGCGGCGGCCTCTTCTGACTGTACGACCTCCCCAATTGGAATAGTAATGCCGTAGCGTTGTAGGAGTTGTTTGGCTTGATATTCGTGTAGATTCATTTTAAAGTGATGTTTGCAATGGCAATTAATTATAGTTTTTGTTTCAAGTGATATTTTCGCGCAAAAGCCTA
>JANNFN010000184.1:0-6882 GCA_031379885.1 Methylotenera sp. | reverse complement strand
CATCGTGCTTTTCGCATGGCGCAACTTGCGACGGGCAATCGCGATGATGCGCTAGATATTGTGCAAGATGCCATGATGAAACTGGTGCAAAAATATAGTACGCATGACAAAGCAAGTTGGAAGCCACTTTTTTACAGCATTTTGGAATCGCGTATTTTAGATTGGCATCGGCGCCAGCAAGTGCGTAACCGCTTTCGTAGCTGGCTACATTGGGATGCAGATGAAGACGACGCTGAGGATGCGCTAGCGCAACACCCAGCAGAAACCAACATCATTCCAGATTTTCAGTTACAAGATGCGCAATTTATGCAAAGTTTAGAGCTTGCATTAAAGAACTTGCCATTGCGGCAACAACAAGTGTTTTTACTGCGCATATGGGAAGGCTTAGACATTAACCAAACCGCAGCTGCGATGCAATGCAGTGAAAGCAGTGTTAAAACACATTATGCGCGGGCGTTAGAAAAATTACGTGAGCAACTGGAAGGACATCGATAATGCAAAACGATTTAGAGAAAAAAATTAAGGCGAGCTTAGACAAAAGTGCGGCCAATTTAGACGCCGATACACGCAAGCGGCTTGCAGATATCCGCAACCGAGCGCTGAACATGCAAACGCACCACGCCAAGCCAGCGCGCTGGCTTACGCTTTCGCACTGGCTGCCAACTACGTCATTAGCGTTTGGCGTTTTGCTCGCATTATTTTTTGTTGCGCAACACAAGCAGCAAAACGGCTTGGAATCTGGGCAAGAACAGATTGCGGCATTTGAAATGCTCAATAACGCCGACGACTTAGAAACGCTAAGCGACCCAGATTTTTATTTGTGGGCAGATGAACAGTTAACCAATGGAAGCGACCATGCTGTTTAAGTGTTTTTTAATATTTACAGTGTTTTTTACGCCGCAAATACATGCCCTGGAAGCCAATACCCATGCGACTTATGAGACACTTGATTTAATTGAATTTTTAGGCGAATTAGATGATGACGACACGACATCACTTGACGCCGCCATGACCGAAATTGAAATGAAGAAAAATGCAATTGCAGGCGAGCATAAAACAAACACGCAGGAGATGAAAAAATGAAGCAATTTTTAATAGCAATTTGGATGATTTTTACATGCTTGTTTGCCCATGCGGAAGATAACGCGGGTGTGCCTTGGGAAAGTCTAAGTGCGCAACAGCAAGAAACTTTAAGCAGCGTAAAAGGCAAGTGGAGCACGCTACCGCCCGAGCGCCAACAGCGCCTAAGCAAAGGCGCAGAAAAATGGGCGAACATGCCACCAGAACAGCGCGAACAAGTAAAAGAGCGTTTGCAACGCTATAAAAATTTATCGCCAGAAGAAAAAGCCGATGTAAAAGAGCGCATACGTAAATTTAAAGAGCTTCCACCAGAAGAACGTAAAGCCTTGCGCGAGCGCTGGAAAAACATGGATCCAGAGCAAAAAGCCAAGTTTAAAGCGCGCATAAAAAACATGAGCCCAGAACAACGCAAAGAGCTGCGAGAACGCATCAAGCAAAGAAGACAAGAACGCCGAGAACTTAGAGGAAACCAATAAAGTCACATTAATTCTGTGTTTATCATTCCGAATGTTAAAATGCAAACATTAGTCGCACTCTAAGTCCGTTTCAAAATCAAAAAAAGACACGAAGGCGAGACGATGACAGTACGCTTATGTACGGCGAGTCGGGGCCGACAAAGTATTTTTTGCATTTTCAGACGGAGTCAACATGGCAATTCAATGGTACCCGGGTCATATGACCCAAGCCCGCAAAAAAGCGGAAGAAACCATGGAGTTTACTGACATCGTCATCGAAGTGCTTGATGCACGAGTGCCAGAAGCAAGCCACAACCCAGTCATTAACGAAATGCGCTTGTTTCGGCAACGCCCTAACTTAAAAATATTGAATAAAGCCGACTTAGCCGACCCCAAAGTCACGCAAGATTGGCTGAATTATTTTAATGCAAAGCCCAATACCAAAGCGGTGGCGTTAAGTTGCAAAAAGCCAGGTGATGTAAACAAAATCCCTAAACATTGCCTTGCCCTAACCCCTCATCGTGGAACGCATCTAAAGCCACTGCGCATGCTGATTATGGGCATTCCTAACGTCGGCAAATCGACACTGATGAACGCACTTTTAAACCGCCGCGTAGCGAAAGTGGGCGATGAACCCGCAGTGACAAAGAGTCAACAACGTTTTGATTTGTCAGAGACCATGAGCATTACAGACACGCCTGGCATGATGTGGCCAAAAATTCAATACGAATCAGATGGTTACATGCTGGCCGCCAGCCACGCAATTGGCCGTAATGCAGTAATTGACGAAGATGTGGCATTGTTTTTGGCCAACAATCTGCTTAAAACCTACCCTGAGTTGCTGAACGCGCGCTATAAATTAGACACCATGAAGCATGAAGGCACATTTTTAGACGTGCTGGAAATGGATGGCGTGGATTTACTCGAAGCCATTGCTAAGCGCCGCAGCTACAAACGCCATGATGGCTTATGGGATACCGAAAAAACTGCGGTGGCTTTTTTAACCGACTACAGAAGTGGCGCGATTGGCCGCGTGAGTTTAGAAACACCGACCAGTAGAGTAGCAATGATTGAACAAAACTTGATTGTGCCTGATGAAATAAGCGCTTCGCCACAGTAAATTGGGTGCATGTCATATTTATGCGATTGATATATTCAAACCGTAAACTCTGATTTATTGTATGGTTTAGGAGTTACGAAATGCAAAAACAAAGTTTACAGTTATTGAGTATGTTAGTTTTATTGGCGATAACTACGGTCGTTAACCATAACTTTTTTAGCGCTCTTGGCATTACTGGTGGCACTTTGTTGTATTTACTTGTAGTCGTTACTGCTGCTTACTTCTGTGAGTTTATTGTTGCCTCTAGCACTGCATTCTTGGCATTTTTAAGCATTAACTACTTTTTCACAGAGCCGCGTTATACATTTGAAGTTGCACATATTGAGTCTCTAGCAAGTCTAATCTGCTTTTTAATTGTTTCAATGGTCATTACCTCATTAGTGAAACAATTAAAATTTCAAACGCTTCAAGCATCAATTGCCACAAGGCATGCGCAATTTGCCAGAACCCTAGCAGAAAACCTAGCGCTAGCAACAGATATCAATCAATTATTAGGGGACACTTGCACCCTATTACAAGCTGAATTTGACAAGCCTATTGGTATCGCTCAATCAAATAATAGCGCTTATACGATTGCGATCAAATCTGGTTTGATTGAAACACCAGATAGTCGCTTAGTAAGCTGGGTGTCAGATAATGGCAAGCCCATTAGTCCCTATACCGATTATTGGTCTAAATCTACATATTGGTTACTACCTTTTAACCGTTTACCAAGTAAAGACCCCATTTTAGTCGTTGGTAATATTGATAATGAAAACATTCAAGAGGGCAGCATTGAAACTTACACCACGATCAAATCATGTGTCGATCAAATTTCACAAGCATATCAGCGTCTCATTAATAGTGAAAAAGTGAAACTAGCCGAATTATCAGCACAAGAAGAAGCCATACAGAGCACGCTGCTCGCCTCTATTTCACACGATATGCGTACGCCACTCACCTCAATTTTAGGCGCTGCCACTACCTTGCAGCAAACAGATTTAGCACCTGAACAAGCTGCACAGTTGACTGCACTCATCGCTTCTCAAGCGCGATATTTGGCAACAACCACTGAGAACATCCTCTCGCTTATTCGTTTGGAATCTAGCGCGGCTAAACCAATCGCGATGGACTGGCAATCGCCAGAAGAATTGATTGGCGTTGTGACTGCGCTCTATAAAAGTCGTGGTGAAGACCTAGATTTAAAAACGATGGATTTAAAGGTAACTATCAGCGATCCAGAACTACTCATTAGAGGTAATGCAAGCTTGCTAACTCAAGCACTAGTCAACCTAATTGATAATGCCAAGCAAGCTAACCTGAGCAATCCTAATCTAGGCAAACAAACCATAGAGATTGAGGTCACTAAAGCTGATCATCGCATCAATATTAGTGTAAGTGATTACGGCAATGGATTTGATGAAAGTTTTAGCACATCTCACATCAAAAAGTTCTCATCTACAAATGCAAAAGGCTTTGGTTTAGGTTTATCAATCGTGCAGGCCGTTGCACAATCACACGATGCCATTTTCACTATTCAAAACCGGGCTGGCGGTGGGGCCTCCGCGACTTTAAGCTTTCATGCGGCCGATGTAGGCAATATTGATGTCTGAGAAAAGCTCTATTTTAATTATTGAAGATGACTTGCAGATTAGTCAGTTTCTGCAATCGAGCTTAAAGGTGAGCGGTTATCAAACGCTAAGTGCTCAAACACTTGCAAGCGGTAAGCACTTATTAGGCGAGCATAAACCTGCACTGATTATTTTAGATTTGAATCTGCCTGACGGTGATGGCCGTGATTTTATTGAGCATGTTCGTGTCAGTTCGGATATTCCAATATTAGTGCTATCTGCAAGGCAATCTGAGCAAGAAAAAGTCGCTTGTTTTGACCTTGGTGCAGATGACTATTTGGCTAAGCCATTTGGCGTAAATGAGCTACTCGCTCGCGTAAAAGTGTCACTCAAACGCACCGCAATGATGTCATTACGCGATGATATTTATAAACTAGATGATTTAACAATAGACACTATCAATGCTAGCGTCTTATTAAACAAACAACCGATACATCTTACGCCGATTGAATTTAAGTTATTGTTTGTACTGGCTAAAAAACCAGGAAAAGTATTCAGCCACCGCCAACTGCTCACTGAAGTTTGGGGTGCAGAATATGTAGATGATACGCATTATTTACGCATCCATATGGGCAGATTACGTGCGCGCCTTGAAAAAAACTCCGCCGAACCCCGCTATATCCTGACTGAGGTTGGCATCGGTTACAGGCTTGCTGCAACTTAACAATATTAGCTTCTAGCAATATCAATCCATGTTTATGCGATTGATACATCTCGCCTGATTTAATGACCTTATCTTAATCACGTAGAGTCATTTTCAAACAATCATGCAGACAAACTCACAATCAACAAACATCCAATCAAAAAGTGTTGCCGCACTCACCTTGGGCGCAATTGGCGTGGTATACGGCGATATTGGCACTAGCCCACTGTATACCATTCAAGTCATCTTTAGCGAATCAACAGGGATTGCGCTTAACCAAGCCAATATTATCGGCGCAATATCGGCAGTATTTTGGGCGTTAATGTTGGTGGTGACTTTAAAATATGTCACCTTAGTATTGCGGGCTGATAACCGTGGTGAAGGCGGCATTATGGCTTTGCTGGCTTTAGCGGTTTCAACTGCTAAAGGTGCTCCCGCACGTCAAAAAATGTTATTGGGTTTAGGGGTGTTTGGTGCCGCTTTGTTTTATGGTGATAGCATTTTAACACCTGCTATATCGGTATTATCGGCCATTGAAGGCATGCAACTGATTGCGCCTAGCTTATCGCAATTCGTCATTCCAATCTCAATCGCCATTTTAATTGCACTGTTTATGTTCCAACAATATGGTACTGACACCGTGGGCAAGTTTTTTGGGCCGATTGTCATTGTGTGGTTTACCGTGCTAGGTGCTGTAGGCGTTTACCATATTACTAAAAATCCAGTCATTTTAACTGCGCTTAATCCCATGTATGCACTGCACTTTTTGGCTGATAGAGGCGCTGGCGTGTTTTTAGCAGTTGGGGCTGTTACGCTTGCAATTACTGGCGCAGAAGCTTTATATGCTGACATGGGTCACTTTGGCAAACCCGCTATTCGTATTGCATGGCTATGTTTAGTGTTACCTGGCTTAGCACTTAACTATTTAGGTCAAGGCGCCTTATTATTGACTAATCCAGCTGCTGTCAGCAACCCCTTCTACTTATCATTTCCACCCAGCTTGTTAATCCCCGCTGTCATATTGGCCACTTTCGCCACGATTATTGCCTCACAAGCGGTGATTTCAGGGGCGTATTCCATTACGCAACAAGCCATCCAATTAGGTTTCTTACCTAGAATGCAAATACGTCACACCTCGGCTAGCGAATCAGGTCAAATTTACGTACCCGCCATTAACTGGTTATTGCTGGTTGCTGTGATTATTGCCACTATCGCGTTTCAAAATTCATCTGCCATTGCATCAGCCTATGGCATCGCGGTAACAGGCACCATGTTAATCACCACCATACTCACCTACTTTGTATTACGCCATCACTGGAAATATCCACTATGGCTAGTCTTAGGAGCTACTGGTGCATTTATCATGTTAGATGTGTTATTACTAGCCTCTTGTTCGGTTAAGTTTTTTAAAGGCGGTTGGTTTCCAGTTGCGCTGGCAAGCGGCTTAGTGGTGGTGATGTGGACGTGGAAACAAGGGCGCGAAATTTTATTGCAACGTATACATGAAGATGACCCAAAATTAGAAGATTTTGTAAAAAACATTGCCAACAATTCCAAAGCCAGAATTGAGCGCACAGCGGTATTTTTATGCAGAAATCCTGATACTGTGCCACAAGCACTCATGCATAACCTAAAGCATAACCAAGCATTACATCAAACCAATTTAATACTAACAGTCGCGTTTGCCGAAACACCTTTAGTCGCACTAGATAAACGTTTGCAAGTGAACGAAATTGGCGCTGGCTTTTGGCAGGTGGTAGTACATTTTGGCTTTATGGAAAACCCTGATATACCTAAAGCATTAGAACAACTTAAACTAAGCAACGTCACATTAGACCCTTTCACCACTTCTTATTTTGTAAGTCGCGAAACCATTATCTCTGGCCCAGGTGGAAAAATGGCGAAATGGCGCGATGATTTATTCGCAGTCATGTCACGCAATGCGGGTAGTGTTGTTAGCTACTTTAATATTCC
>JANNFN010000182.1:0-13339 GCA_031379885.1 Methylotenera sp. | reverse complement strand
CGCCAAAATAAAGCGAACCTTAATAAAACGCTTATTTTAACGCTTAATTGATTACTCTGCGCCGACGATGACTGTCACAAAATTTTCTGGCTTCACACGGCGTTGAAACGCATCTTTAATTTGCTTGGTGGTCACTTTGGCGATTTGTTTATTAAAATCATCGAGATAAGTCATCGGCAATTTGTAAAAACCAATCACGCTTAAGTAATCTAAAATCTTTCCGTTGCTATCGATACGCATGGGGAAACCGCCAATCAGGTTATCTTTAGCCGCTTTTAACTCTTTTTCTTTAACGCCATTTTGTATGAATTTTGCAACTGTCGCATTGACTACTTTCAGCGCTTCTCCCACCTGCTCTTTCTTGGTTTGCAAGCCAATTTGAAAAGGTCCCAATTCGGCCATCGGCATAAAATAGCTATATACGCTATACACTAAACCGCGCTTCTCACGCACCTCTTCGGTTAAGCGTGAGACAAACCCACCACCACCTAATATGTAGTTACCCACATACAGCGGAAAATAATCTTTATCGCCACGCTTTATGCCAGGATAGCCCAACAATATGTGTGCTTGTAATGCAGGATGGTTAATATTTTGCACGCTTGCTACTTGCGGAAAAGTAACTTCTGCGATTTTTGCAACCGCTGGCGTTTGCGGTAAGCCGCTGGAAGTAAACTCTGCAATAGCACGGGCTTGCGCCTCGGTCATATCACCAATCAGCGCAATGACCGCACTTTTAGCGGTATAGTACGTTTGATAAAAGTGAACCAAATCCTCTCGCTTCATCGCCGTAATCGTATCAATCTCGCCACTTTCATCCAGTCCATAGGGATGATTTGGATACAAAACCTGCTTGAAAGCTTTGTCAGAAATGCTCTCTGGCTGCGTTGCCGCTTCATTAATTCCAGCAATAATGCGCGTTTTTTCACGATCCAAAACAGTTTGTGGAAAATTTGGCTTGTGCAAAATTTTATTAAATGTCTCAAGCGCTTTGGCTTGTTCAGAAGTCAAAGTACGCAGCTTAAATGCAGCACGATCCGCATCTAACTCGCCACTCATAATGGCACCAATATCAGCAAATTTGTTAGTAATCACTTCCTCGCTCATGCCTTCTGCACCTAGCGTCATCATGTAGCGCGTAACGCCTGCTACGCCAGATGTTGCTTTGGTGTCTCTTGCGCTTCCTGCAGGAAAATTCACGGCTAAATCAATAATCGGCAGGTCGTGATTTTCGACAAAATACACTTCGGAACCGCTGCTGGTTTGCCAATGAACAATGTTGACTGCAGCGTTAACGGTAAAACTTAACGCAAAAATGAATAATGCAAAAACTGATTTTAAAAACATTTTTTATTCTCTGAGTTTAATTTAGTGTACTTAATGGATATGTGGTTTGCCAACAGGCTTCGCATTTGGATCAATGGGCTGTGGATCGAGTGTGACTATGGTCAAATTATCTTTAACTAGATATTTCTTAGCCACAGCTTGAATCTGTTTAGAAGTCACCGCTTTTAATTTTTCAGGGTACTCTTTTAGTAAGCGCCAGCTGTAACCCATAGTTTCCAACTGGCCGATTTGCATGCCTTGATAGAACATGGAATCACGCTGATACACATCTGCTGCAATCACAGCAGCTTTCACGCGATCTAGTTCTTGTTGTGTTACGCCTGCAGTTTTAATTTTTTCAATTTCAGCAATTAATGCAGCTTCAAGCTCCACTACTGTTTTTCCCTCAGAAGGCGTACCAGACAACTCAAACAAAGACTCTCTTCCTCTTGAAGTACTATCGTAGCCCGCACCCACATCCACCGCCAACGAAGTCTCACGCACTAGCTTTTGATTTAATCTTGCTGAGTCGTTGCCGCTCAACACGCCTGCCAGAACATCTAATGCATAAGGCTCCCAAGCTTGCTCTGGCGTGACTGCCTCACTAGATAATTCAAACCCCACTAATGTAGGTACATGATAACCCATAGTCAAATACGGCAACTTGCCAGGCGCTTTAACCACAGCGCGACGCTCACCAGTTTGTGCAGGCTCCGTTTGAGGTTTACGCATTGGCAAAATACGTGATTTTAAAGGGCCGAAATACTGTTTGGCCAGCTTCAATACTTCTAGCGCCTTTACATCGCCTACAACCACTAAGATAGCATTATTAGGGGCATACCAAGTGTTGTACCATTGGCGCGCAT
Organism: Methylotenera sp.; assembly: GCA_031379885.1. Taxonomy (GTDB): domain Bacteria; phylum Pseudomonadota; class Gammaproteobacteria; order Burkholderiales; family Methylophilaceae; genus Methylotenera_A. Next base: position 11,147 of record JANNFN010000182.1, on the reverse strand, counting down.
CTGCTGCCGTCATATTTTCTAAGTCATTCATAAATCCTACTACAGGACGCGCGTAAGGGTGCGCTCTAAATGCAGTGGCTTGAAATTGTTCATTTACTTTAGATTGTGGTTTATCTTCCGTCCGCCAGCGACGTTCTTCCATCACCACTTGAATTTCTTTAGCAAACTCTGCATCTGTAATTTGCAAGTTTGCCATACGGTCAGCCTCCAGCTTGAAAGAAAGTGGTAATTTAGATTTTTCTAATTGTTGAAAGTAGCATGTGTAATCAGCGCTGGTAAATGCATTTTCTTTACCACCTGCGGCAGCGATTTGCCTAGAAAACTGCCCTGATTTAACTTTTTTTGTGCCTTTAAACATCATGTGTTCCAACACGTGCGCCACGCCAGTTTTACCATTCACTTCATCAATACTGCCTGCACGGTACCAAACTTGTGAAACGACTACTGGCGAGCGATGGTCTTCTTGCACCACCAGTTTTAAGCCATTGCTGAGTTTGAATTCCTGAATGTCTGCCAACGCGATAACAGGCATGAAACTGAATACTATTAATGCAAATTTAATTTTTTTTGTAAGCACAGCTATACACTTTCTTCTAGTCTCTCTAAACATTAATAATAAACAGGCCATTTAATGACACGTGCCAAATTAGTTTAGTTCCTGTAGTTTAGTTAATGGCACGCACGCAAGTTTACGACTAAAATAGCAGTTATTCGAAATTTTAAGTTTGCCATGTTTAATATTTTTAAGAAAAAATCCGAAGAAGTAGTTACACCTGCCGTTGAAGCTGTGTCAAAACTAGAAACGGAACAAAAGCCAAGTTTTACGCAACGGCTCAAAGAAGGCTTAGCTAAAACCAGAAATCAATTAGGCTCACAGCTAAATAGTTTATTTGGCGGCGGCAAAATTGATCTGGAAACCTATGAAGAACTGGAAACGATTTTACTCACTTCCGACATTGGCGTATCGGCCACACAAAAATTACTCGATAACTTAAAAAAACGTGTGAAACGTGAAAACTTAGAAGACACGAGTGCACTAAAAAATGCTTTAAAAGCAGAATTATTGAGCGTTTTAACTCCCTTAGAAGTGCCTCTGCAGACCAACAACCATAAGCCTTTTGTGATCATGCTCACAGGGGTGAATGGTGCAGGCAAGACAACAACCATTGGCAAGCTGGCCAAACTATTTCAAGCACAAGGCAATAGTGTGCTCATTGCCGCGGGTGATACCTTTCGCGCCGCTGCCCGCGAGCAATTGCAAGTGTGGGGCGAGCGCAATAATGTACACGTGATTGCCAGTGAGGGTGGCGACCCAGCGGCGGTGATTTTTGATGCAGTCAATTCTGCGATTGCCAAAAAAATTGATATTGTAATAGCCGATACTGCTGGCCGCTTACCCACGCAAATGCATTTGATGGATGAGATTAAAAAAGTGCAACGCGTGATTGATAAAGCCTACCCTGGCGCACCGCATGAGATTTTGTTAGTGATTGATGCCAACACAGGCCAAAACGCAGTATCACAAGTGAAAGCGTTTGATGACGCCCTTGGAGTAACTGGTTTGGTGTTAAGCAAACTGGACGGCACGGCCAAGGGTGGTGTGATTGCTGCGATTGCAGAAGCGCGTCCAATACCGATACGATTTATTGGCATTGGCGAAGCGATTGACGATTTACGGCCGTTTAGCGCGCAAGAGTTTGTGGATGCGCTATTTGATTGATGAATAAATTCATCTTTTTAATGCTATTTTTTTATTCTTATTCAGCGTCCGCGCTTGATTGTAAGAGCGCTATCTCAACACCCGATGTAAATGCGTGTGGGAAAATTGAACTTGATCAAGTAGAGTTAAAATTAAATCAGGTTTATCAACGTGTGTTAAAACAAATGGATGAAATCAGTCGCGAGCCATCTAATTTTGCTGACAAATCGATGTTGAAAAAGAGCTTTGTTGAGGCGCAACGTTTATGGGTTAAGTTTAGAAAAGCCGATTGTGATACTACATACACTTTTTGGTCTGATGGCACCATTCGAGGAAGCATGTATTTATCATGCATGATTAGTAGAGCAAATCAGCGCATAAAAGAGTTAAAAGTGTATGAGGAAACTTATTAACCAATACGTAAAAAAATCTTTTAAATAAACCTTAAATCTATTTAAAACCACTGCTCTGCAACCCGCATGGATATTGCCTCCTGGAGCATCTATTTTCTATTTTTATTGCGCTTGAATTAATGCTGAATACAATAATATATATCATTTAGCGATATAATCTAATCCATGATTACCTTTGACAATGTAACCAAACGCTACCCTGGCAGCTACGAGGCGCTAAGCAACGTGAGCTTTAGCATTGAGCAAGGTGAGATGGTGTACGTGACAGGGCATTCGGGTGCAGGTAAAAGCACGTTACTCAAGTTGATGGCAGCGATTGAGCGCCCAACTACTGGGGCCGTACTGATTAATAATCAAAACGTTAGTAAAATCAAAGAAGCTACTCTACCTTACGTGCGACGAAAATTCGGCTTGGTGTTTCAAGACCACAAGCTTTTGTATGATAGAAATTGCTACCACAATGTGGCGCTGCCACTAGCGATTAACGGCATTACTGGTCATGAAGCAGGTAAACGGATACGGGCTGCCCTGGATAAAGTCGGGCTGTTAGGCAAAGAAAAAGTGATGCCAATTACACTTTCTGGTGGGGAACAACAACGCCTAGCCATCGCACGCGCAGTGGTTTCTAGACCATCTATTTTAATCGCAGATGAACCTACAGGAAACTTGGACAAAAACTATGCGGCAGATATTTTGCAGCTGTTTAATGCGTTTCAGCAAGTGGGTGTGACTGTGATTATTGCGACACATGATGCGCTAGGTAATGCCAACCACCAAAATAAAGTACTGCAACTTAATCAGGGTCGGTTGGTGAGCCTAAATCAAGACAAACTAGTTAATAGTGAGACTCTGACATGAAAACTTGGCTGACACAGCATGCACAAGCGCTCAGTTTGGTTTTGCGGCGCTTTAAAGTTAGCAAATTAAGTACGTTATTAATTTGCCTTGCCATAGGCGTCACGCTTGCGCTGCCAAGCATGATGTACGCAGCGCTGGATAGCTTAAGTGGCTTAGCTAATAATGTAAAAAGTGAATCGCAAATGAGTATTTTTTTGGCTTTAAATCATAATGAAGATGCCATATCAACCATCAAAACTGCGCTAGAAAAAAACACTGCTATCAATGCTGTTAAGTTTGTATCGAAACAGGATGCGCTCAGCCAATTACAGGCAGCTGATACGAATAAAGACGTGCTTAATTCGCTAGAAAATAACCCATTACCTGATGCGTTTTTTATAACGCCAAATAAACTAGATACTGAGTCAATTGAAAGCTTAAAGAAAGAAATTAGCAAACTGGATGGCGTTGATGAAGTAGTAGTAGATGGGGCTTGGATTAAACGCTTAAACTATCTGCTTTTGCTGGGCAAAAAAGCTATGCTCATCATCGCTAGTTTACTGGCATTTGCTCTCGTGGCGGTGATAGGCAATACCATTCGTATGCAAATTTTAACGCAACAAGCTGAGATAGAAGTCAGCCAGCTGATTGGTGCTACCAAAAGCTTTATCCGCCGACCTTTTTTATATGCTGGTGCACTATATGGGTTGATTGGCGGCCTACTTGCGCTGCTAATTACTTGCGTAGCAATTGTTCTATTTAACCAATCACTAGCACCACTTGTGACCGAATACCAAACTAATTTTTCGTTAAGTTTTCCTAACTTTTTAGCTTGTGTCATTATTTGTTTATTAGCTTTGATTGTTGGATTAATCTCATCATATCTTGCTGTATCAAAATCTCTATTTAAATCAATGCATTAATCAACTTAAGTCTAAGCGTAAAACCCAATAGCCCATTTGGGCTATTGTTAGTACTCACTTCCACAGATATCCTGTGTTCAATTGAATAAATTGCTGTTAATAGGGAGTCTCCTTATGAAAAAATTATTATTAGGTTTGTTACTAGCAACACCTTTATTTGCATCTGCGAATAGTTTGGTGTTCACTCCCAACGGTGGAAACTTTGCTATTGCGGGTTACGACTTATCCCCTAACACCACTGGTAATAGAAACGTAGGCCAATGGGGTTCATTTTCAATTGCTGGTGCTGGCGGAGGTACTTTCTCAGCCACATACCTCGGCGATGAAAGCGGCTTCAACAACAATTATGGACAATCACTCAGCTTGGGTTTTCAAGTAATGGATGAAAGTAATTTTGGTCGTACACTTACTGCTCAAGTGTTTGGCCCTGGTCTGTTGAGTTTTGGTTTTTCAACTGGTGGTCCTAGTAGTTATTCTGGTGTTTTTTTAAATGGCGACACTGCCACTAACCCGCTAGGTTTTGCAGTGCTAAAAGAGCTCAATGGTACTGGCTATAACAACAATACTACTTTAGGTTTATTTGATTACTTAATTGGCTTTAATGACTTCTACAGAGGTGATGCCGATTATGATGACTATGTGGTGGGGATTAACTACACCCCCAATGCAGTGCCCTTACCGTCAGCATTACCGTTAATGTTAACTGCCATCGGCTTATTCGGGTTAGGTGCTAATCGCAGACGCGTTTAGTTTTTACTTTGCAGTACTTACATAGGACGCTCATGCGTCCTTTTTTTGATGCAAATTCTTACCAATTGGAACTTTCCTCCTCTAGCACTCTCAAAGGTAGAGTGCTAAAATAACATTTATTGTTTATTAAGGAGTTTTACCATAAACGCTTTAACTATACCTTCAATTACGTCTTTAGATAGTTTTGATCAGTACATGCGTGCGATTAAAGCCTTTCCACTATTAAGTGCAGAGGAAGAGTACGATTACGCGACGCGTCTTAAAAACAACAATGACCTAGAAGCCGCACAGATGTTGATTGTTTCCCATCTGCGCTTAGTTGTAAGTATTGCACGTGGCTATATGGGTTATGGCCTAGCGCAATCAGACCTCATTCAAGAAGGTAACATTGGCTTGATGAAGGCGGTAAAACGTTTTGACCCAGATCGTGGTGTACGTTTGGTTTCTTTCGCGATGCATTGGATTAAAGCCGAAATGAACGAATTTATTGTGCGCAATTGGCGTTTGGTAAAAACCGCCACTACCAAGGCACAACGCAAATTATTTTTTAATTTACGCAGTATGAAGCAAGGTTTGGACACACTTCACCCAGATGAAGTGAATCGAATTGCCCGCGAGCTGAAGGTCAAGCCAGACGAAGTGCGTGAAATGGAATATCGTTTAAACGGTCATGAAATATCACTAGACGCGCACATTGATGATGATGGTGACGAAAGCTTTAGCCCGATTGCCTACTTGGAAGACGAAAGCCCAGAGCCTTCAGAATTTCTAGAAGTGCAGCAAACTGAACAACTGCAATCTGTTAGCTTAAGTAAGGCTCTTGAAAGCCTAGACGAGCGCAGCCGTCGTGTGTTGGAGGCTCGCTGGTTAACTGAAAATGCTACTTCAACCTTGCATGATTTAGCAGCTGAGTTTGGAGTTTCTGCTGAGCGTATTCGCCAGATTGAGCAAAAAGCCATGCAAAAAATTAAAGGCTTAATGCTGCAAGCCGCATAAATATTGACTCTATGGACAGTTGTTAAAAACAGAAAAGCCGCTTTTAAAGCGGCTTTTCTTATTACTAAACTTTTATTTAATTAAAACTATGCCGCTTTAGTCTCTACATCACTCTCAAAAGCTAAAGCATTACTCATATGCTGGCGTAATACTTTCAAATCCGTTATCTGCGCACGTATACTTTTCTCAATATTCTCTAGTTCCAAAATACGATCTTCTAAAGTATCGGTAGCTTTGTAAATACGCTTAATACTTTCTAAACGACGACGTAATTGCAATTGGTGTTCACGCACCTGCGATTCCATTGGCGCAATAACTGCTTTAAGCCAATTTTCTACATCACGGTTTGCCACTTCATACACATGAATGACACGGCTGGCCAGTGTTTCGAAGAACTTAGTTGTAAGCGTCATTTTCTCATTGGCAATCATATTAAAAGCCGTATTAAATTGCTCTTTATAAGCACGTTCTAACTTAGCCAACTCTTTTTGGTAACGCAATGTTGAAAACGCTGGTGGCTCAGATTTACGTAAGCCATGTTCTTTAGAGAACTTGTCATACATCACGTCCATCATTTTCTTAATCTCGTCGATTTGTGCATCAGATGAGACTAAACGACCCTTTAAATCCAAGAAGAAATGATCCATCGCTTCACGGATTGTTTTAGTGAAACTTGCTTTTACCATGGTTTCACGTGTTGTATGCACTTGCACCTTCAACGCTTCCATGCCTAACAAAGTAAATAACTTATTGGTTTGTTGCGAAAAAACACTGCGTAAAGCTTGAAAGCGTTGCAAACCTTTTTCAAAGTTTTCTTTGTCCACTTTTACTTTATTCATCATGTGTTCAACCACATCTTCGTTTTTACCACGCAAACCACGAAGTTCTTCGAGCTGCTCTACCACACCCGCAACACGCGACTCTAAAATCATGTTTGAGTTGCCGATTAAATCTTCAATCTCGTTTTTAGTATTATCTCGGACGATTTCTTTTTTAGATGGAATTAACTCATCAGAAAGGGCTTTTTCTAGCTCTGGCAAACGGCTTTGTGCTAACAATGCATCATCACCATTAATTTTCGCTAGCAGGCCTTTTTGGGCTGACGTTGGGAAAATTTGATTCGTTTCTAAACCAAGCAACTCAGCACTGGTTTTAACTTGTTTGGTAATTTCTTTTTCAATTTCTTTTTCGTTCTTTAATTCATCCCAAAGACCGTCAATTTTATTTAATACTGCCAACCGGCCTTTTTGCTTCCAGCGTGTGCCGCTAATATATTGGCGCCACACATCAATTTCAGATTTCGTTACCCCAGTGTCAGCCGCTAAAATAAATAACACCGCGTGTGCATTTGGCAGCATGTTTAAGGTCAATTCAGGTTCGGTACCAATTGCATTCAGGCCTGGCGTATCTAAAATCACCAGCCCTTGCTCTAGCAATGGATGAGGGAAGTTAATCATGGCATAGCGCCAGCTTGGAATATCAACTGTGCCATCTTTATTTAAGCTCATTGCATCATCGCTGCTATTAGGATCGAATAAGCCATATTTTTCGGCCTCTTCTGCACTCACGCGTTTGGTGCTACTGACTTCTTTAAACGCATTGACCATGCTTTCGTTATTATCCACATCAAACGTAACTGTGTGCCATTCATCTGGATAGCGTTTATATTCAGTGGTGGTTGCATCAGATGAGCGCGTATCGATGGGCAACATCATAATTGAAGTTGGTTTTGATGCATCATAGAGCAACTCTGTTGGGCACATAGTGGTGCGGCCTGCACTAGAAGGCAGCAAACGCTGACCATAATCTGCGAAGAAAATCGCGTTAATTAACTCGGATTTGCCTCGTGAGAATTCGGCGACAAATGCAACATTGAGCTTATCTTCGCGTAAGCGCTCTAGCAAGTTCGTAATGCGCTGATCAATCTGAGCATCGTTTAATTCTTGCTCATTTAGCCAGCTACGATAATCACAAATACTATCAACCAGCGCCTTTCTCCACTCAGAGTAGGCTGCAAACTGATGCGCTAATTTATTTTCTGCCATTTAAATCCCCAAAAGTAGTTACCAAAAGTGGCTACTTTTCTAGTAACCGTACTTTATCATGCCACTGACAATATTCAAATAAATCAGACACATCAATATACAAAATTAATTTAATTTCTGATGAAAGGTGATTTTTTAGCGATAAACGGTACAAAACTAAAAAAAGTTGTGGTAAAAACCGCTAATTTATTAGCGCATAAGCATGTTCTGCTATCATTTCAGTTTGTTCAATTGCGATTTTTAAATGAGCGGCCTAAACCTTAACTCACCTCGACCCATCGATATTCGATTGCATCAAGCCTCTCGCTTGTTAGAAATTAAATTTGATAACGGCACCGAGTGCATGTTGTCATGTGAGTTTCTTCGTGTCTACTCACCATCTGCCGAAGTGCGTGGACATGGGGCTGGGCAAGAAACACTACAAATTGGCAAAGAGAACGTGAATATCACCGCTATCGAACCAGTCGGCAATTACGCGGTCAAGTTAGTGTTCTCCGATGGTCACGATACTGGATTGTATTCATGGGATTATTTGTATTACTTGGGCGAAAATTACGAGGCAATGTGGCGAGAATACACAGGCAAACTTGAAATGGCAGGCCATAAACGAAAGCAAGTGGAATAAGGGACAAGCAATGAGCAACAAAACGACACATTTTGGCTTTAAAACGATAGATGAAACCGAAAAACAAAAAAAAGTTGGCGAAGTATTTCATTCAGTCGCTGGCAAATATGATTTGATGAATGATGTGATGTCGGCTGGCCTACATCGCGGCTGGAAGCGCTTTGCAGTGGAAATTAGCGGCGTAAAAGCAGGTGATAAAGTGCTTGATATCGCAGGTGGTAGTGGTGATTTATCTAGACTTTTCGCTAAAAAAGTCGGTAGCAGTGGCGAAGTAACGCTTACTGACATCAATGCATCTATGCTTGCTGTGGGTCGCGATAGAATGATTGATACTGGCTTACGCGTACCTGCTACGCAATGCAACGCTGAAAAACTCCCATTTGCAGACAATACTTTTGATTGCGTCATTGTGGCTTTTGGCTTACGCAATATGACACACAAAGACATTGCGCTAAAAGAAATGCAACGCGTGCTTAAAGTAGGCGGACGCTTGCTCGTATTGGAGTTTTCCAAAGTATGGCAATCACTAGAAAAACTATACGACGCTTACTCATTTAAACTTTTGCCGTTTATGGGCAAAATATTTGCCAAAGATGAAGCGAGTTATCAATACTTGGCAGAAAGTATTCGCATGCACCCAGACCAAGAAACGCTGAAACAAATGATGCTGGATGCAGGGCTAAGTAAAGTTGATTACTACAATTTAAGTGCGGGCGTTGTTGCCTTGCACAAGGGCTATAAGTTATAAATGATTAAGCCACTCGTAACGCGTTTCTTACATCATATTACCGACCAAAATGCTTGGTCACGCCAGCATTTGCAGGTTTATGCTGGCAAATTTATTTGCTTTGACTTTGTGCTTGCCAAAGCAAGCTTGCTTATTTTAGAAGATGGTAGCTTGGCTATTGCAGGTGAGACAGCATCGCCAGAAGCCACTATTCACCTGCCTCCCAGCCTTGCCTTAAGAATCATGTCTGGTGAAGAAAGCGCAAAAATGTTAGTTAAAGTCGAAGGTGACACGCACTTGGCAACAGAACTCAGCAAGATATTGCAAAATATGCGCTGGGATTTTGAAGATGATTTAAGCAAAGTTGTTGGCGACATCGGGGCTTTTAAAATCGGCGAACTAAGCAAAAAAACTTTTGCTAGAATCAAGCAACAAAGCATCAATGCAGCTGAAATGCTGAGCGAATATTGGCAAGAAGAAAAAGCAATGTTAGCTAAAAAACGTCATGTGGAACAGTTTAATGCGGAAGTTGACACTTTGCGTAGTGACGTTGCGCGCTTCGAAAAACGGCTAGCTAAACTCACTAAATCATTAGAAAGTAACTCTTAATAAATATGCATTACTTTCGGTTGATTTACATTGTTTTTGTGGCGCTACGATTTGGTCTGGATGACTTTATTCATGAGCATGCGCCTTTGCGCCCTCTTCGCAAGGTCATTCAGATTGTATTCTTTTGGCGCAATAAACAGCAGTCTAGAGGTGAGCGCCTGCGTTTAGCGCTAGAAAAGTTAGGCCCGATTTTTGTTAAATTTGGTCAAATGCTCTCGACTAGGCGCGATTTATTGCCACCAGATGTCGCAGAGGAACTCGCCAAACTGCAAGACCAAGTGCCACCGTTTGCTTTTATAGAGGTACAAAAAAGCATAGAGGCCGCATTTGGCTTGCCACTCAACCAAATTTATAGCGATTTTGATGAAGTCGCCATCGCCAGCGCATCCGTGGCACAAGTCCATTTTGCTTCATTATTAGATGGCACGCCCGTTGCTGTAAAAGTGTTACGGCCAAATATTGGTGCAGTAATCAACCAAGATTTATCGATATTAAAATCGCTCGCTTGGCTTTTACAAGCAGTTTCAGCAGAAGGTAAACGCTTAAAACCACAAGAAGTGGTTGAAGAATTTGCACGCCACACCCAACACGAATTGGATTTAACGCTGGAAGCCGCCAACTGCAGCCAGCTCTCACGTAACTTTCCCCAAGAAAACAATATAAAGCCTCGATTATTGATTCCAGAAGTCTATTGGGATTACTGCCGCAAAGAAGTGATGACCATGCAGCGCATGCATGGCACGCCTGTGAGCCAAATTGATGTACTTCGAGCCAAAGGTATCGACATTACTAAACTCGCGCACGACGGCGTAGAGATATTCTTTACGCAAGTGTTTCGCGATGGCTTTTTTCACGCTGATATGCACCCTGGTAATATTCAAGTAGCCGATGACGGCAGATATATTGCGCTCGATTTTGGCATTATGGGTAGCCTGAACGACACCGATAAATATTATTTGGCACGTAACTTTTTAGCTTTCTTTAATCGCGATTATCGCGATGTAGCCGTGGCTCATATTGAGTCTGGCTGGGTACCAAAAGACACCAATGTAGAAGAGCTAGAAACCTGCATCCGCGCGATTTGCGAGCCCATTTTTAACAAGCCGCTTAAAGATATTTCATTTGGCCGCACGTTATTAAGTCTGTTCCAAATGTCCCGCCGTTTTGGCGTGGTCATTCAACCACAACTGGTGATGCTGCAAAAAACCTTGCTGAATATCGAAGGCTTGGGTCGCGATTTAGACCCGAATATTGACCTGTGGCAATCGGCCAAACCATTTTTAAAACGCTGGATGAGCGAACAAATCGGCTGGCGTAGCGTGGCAAAATCGCTTAAAAAAGAGCTGCGGTTTATCCTAAAAAACGCACCACAAATGCCACGATTAGTGCATCAGTTTTTAAGCCAACAAACACAAGCTGAGCAGGATGACCCGCTAAGAGCAATCATTGACGCGCTGATTGAAGCACAACAAAAACAGGCGCGCTGGCAAAAGCGCTTGACCATAATTATTGCAATTTTCGTA
>JANNFN010000173.1:0-13497 GCA_031379885.1 Methylotenera sp. | reverse complement strand
GCTGCATAAATAGCAAAACCTCCCCAGCCAGTACCAATTTCAACAACATGGTCGGTTGGTTTTAGGTCCAGTTTCTGGCAAATTACTTCCAATTTTTTCAATGAGGCCGTTTCTAGGCTGCATTCTGGTGGGTTAAAAATTGCTGCAGAGTACATCATGCTAGGATCTAGCCACAGTTTAAAAAAATCGTTGCCTAAATCATAATGTGCAGCAATATTTTTACGGCTACCATCGGTAGTGTTGCGATTTAACCAATGCAGGGCCTTCAAAAATGGCTTAGATAGCCATTGGTAGCCGCCCTCTAGCTTGTCCATTACATGTTGATTAACCGCCATTATGCGTATAACGTTGGTTAAGTTATCTGCATGCCAATAACCCAGCATATACGCCTCACCCGCGCCAATGCTGCCGCCAAATGCAATCTCGCCATAAAAATGTGTATCATTTACCGTAATAATGGCACTTAAATCAGCCATTTTGCCAAACACATACTTTTGGTTATTTTCTATAATTGTTAGATGGCCTTTTTCTAACTTGCTAAGTCTTTTAAAAACTTGGTTACGCGCAAAATTTTGTAGCCATTGACTACGTTTTTTGGGTTTAAGGGCGGCAGTGAGGATTTCTTGAGGCATATTGGTGTGAGTCATTTTAAGGGTGTGTGTAGAAAGGAATGCGTTTCAACCATAAAAGTAGGGCGTTCCAGTAGATGCCTGCCACTACTTTTAGCGTCATGAAGGGATAGAGTAATATGGAGCGGTTTAAGTTGGAAGCGCTTATTTCTAGGCGCTGCAAGGCTAAAGTGGCATGAAATATTTGCTGATTTTCTTGATAATTTTTCATGTGTACTAATAACTGATTTGCCTCTAGCTTAAATGCCCAGTCATAGCTAATATCCATTGGCATAAAAGGTGAAACATGAAATTTTTTATCTAACTTAAATGCATGAATAGTGCCGTTATTAGTATTTTTTATGATTTTTTCTGCAGAGTAGTCGTGTACATAAGCATAATCTTCACCCCAAGGTGTATTGGTGATGTGGGTAACGATCGCCTGCAAAGTGGTGTTGTCAGTTTCAAAAATATAATAGAAACTTACTGGGTTAAAACAATGACCAAAATAACGCATATTAGTAAGCAACCTAATAGCACCCCGCGGATATTGGCCTGTAGCCACTTTAATTAATTCGCTAATTTCTGCCTTGAGTGGTCTTTTAGCATCACCAAAATAATCTGCACGTTTAAAACTGGCGATATTCGACTTTTCATTTGACCAAAAACGAGAATTGTTAAACAAACTTGGCAACTCGTCTAAGTCTAAGTACATCATAAACGCGCGATAGCGAAAACCGTGTGGCTTTGGTAAAAAGCGCTGATGCGTTATAAACCCAGTGTAGATAGCACTTGCGGGCATTTTATTTTGTAAAATCCTCAAATTGTTTGAGCGCTGTTAATGCACTTGTAACTCCATCCTCATGAAAGCCGTTGCGCCAATATGCGCCAGCATAACCAGTATGATTTACTCCACTTATTTCGCCATGCCATTGCTGCGCAGCTGCGCCAGCCAAGGTATACAATGGATGCATGTATTTAAGTCGCTTAATCACTTTTGCTGGGTTTATAAAATCTGTATGGTTAAGTGTGACCAAAATTGGTTCAGGCGATTGAATATTTTGCAAAATGTTCATGTTGTACGTGACTTGCACTTTGTTAGCCGCTTGTGCGGTAACATGATAATTCCATGCTGCCCATGCCAACTTGCGTTTAGGTAACAAACTACGGTCGTAATGCAAGTAAATGCTATTTTCTTGGTAAGGAATTGCTCCCAAAACCTCGCGTTCCGCATTGCTAGCATCCTTGCCAAGGATGGCGAGCGCTTGATCGCTATGACATGCAAAAAACACATAATCATAAGTTTGTTCTTCATCATATTGAGGTTTTATTTTGACGGTATTTTTTAAACGGCGAACACTGGTAATTGAGGTATTTAATTTTATTTTATGTCTAAACGGTTCAGTTAGTGCTTCGGCATAACGTGCCGAGCCCCCAGCAATGGTGCGCCATTGCGGCCGATCATTCACACTCAACATACCGTGATGATGAAAGAATCGCACTAAAAAGCGCGCAGGAAAATCCATCATTTGTGCAGCATTTGTAGACCAAATGGCAGCACCCATCGGCACAATATAGTTATTAATGAATAGGTTGCTGAAATTATTTTGAGCTAAATAATCCCCTAGCTTAATCTCTGAGCCTTTTTCTAATAAGTGAAGTGAGGTTTTATTAAATCGTAAAATATCTTGAATCATCTTATAAAAACTGGGTTTAAAAAGATTGCTACGCTGTGCAAATAAGCTATTAATGGTTGTTCCGTTATACTCTAAACCTGTCGATTCATTTTGCACGCTAAAGCTCATATTACTTGGTTGCCATTGCACATTTAGCTCTTCTAACATTTCAATAAAATGCGGATAAGTGCGATCGTTAAACACAATAAAACCAGTATCTACTGCATAACTTTTACCAAATAATTCAATATCGTGTGTATGCGTGTGGCCGCCAATATGGCTAGCAGCCTCAAATATGGTGATGTCGTGCGATTTGTATAAGTGGTGTGCAAGCGTATTGCCTGCAATGCCGCTACCAATAATTGCAATCTTCATAAGGTTTTATAGTTGTTGATATTGTTTAGATTCACGAACTGCTATTGGTACTTTGCGTAAATTCCAAATCAGTCCAATCGCTTCTAAAAAACGCAAGCCATAATAGGTAAAATCGATTTCCCACCAATAAAAACCTTGGCTCGCTGATCCGGGATAATGATGATGATTGTTGTGCCAACCTTCGCCTAAAGTTAATATTGCGATGAAAAAATTATTGCGGCTATGGTCGCGAGTAATATAGCGGCGCTTGCCCCAAGTATGCGCCAGTGAGTTCACACTAAAAGTAGCGTGATATAGAACTACAGTAGAGATAACAAAGCCCCATACTAGCAATTGCCAGCCGTTTGTATCTAAATGAGGAGCAGTTTTACTTAGTAATTCGCCCAAACAAAAAATACCTAGAGCAAAAACAATTGGCACAATGACATCAAAACGATCAATAAAGCGTAGTTCAGGAAATTGTGCTAACTCTTTCACACGGTCTAACTTGGTCGAGAAGTTGGTGCGCGATAAAAACCAACCAGTATGGCTCCATAAAAAACCATGTTGAACTGGCGAATGCGCATCTGTTTCTTCATCTGAATGCGCGTGATGGTTGCGGTGGTGAGAGGCCCACCATAAAGGCCCGCGTTGCACAGCAGTTGCACCTAAAATCGCAAAAATTAATTGACCTAAACGCGAAGTTTGAAAAGCCTTATGTGCAAAATAACGGTGGTAAAAACCAGTAATTGCAAACATTCTTACAGCATACAGTGTAATTGCAAAACCTAATGCAAAATGGCTGTAACCCACCCAAAATAGGGCAAAACAGGCTAAATGCATCAACACAAAAGGAATAACACGCAACCAATCAATCCCATGTTCTGGCAGAGTTTCATTAGCTTGGCTGTTATCAAACCAGCCAGCCAGGCTTAATAATACATTTTTTAAAATTTGCATCTCTTAAACCTATTTAGTTGGATTGTTTGTTGAAGATTTGGCCTTGGCTAGCCATTGTTGAGGCACTTTACGTAATTTAGAAATGTCATAATCATAGCTAGCGATTAAATCAGTCATCTCTTTATATTCTGCATCTGAAATTTGTGGGCTTCTGGCCATAATCCACACATAATCGCGTGCGTTTCTAGCAATAATAGTGCGTTGATATTGTGGATCAAGAAAAGCAATTCGGTATTCAGCCTTAATTGGCCAAATGAACTGCATACCCCACAGGGCATTTCCACTGTCTGGCTTTATAAAGCCTTTGGGTTGGTAAGTTTTAAAAGGACCATCAAATGCACCTTTATAGAAAGTGAAAGTGGTCGCAATTGTGCCATCATCATTCAGCTTGTAATTTTCGATGGCATTATAAGATTGCGTTTCAATCGTCGTAGGAATCGCCGCAATCACATACCAATTACCCATAAATTTGGCAATATCAACTTGTTTAACTAGTGGGATTTCTTTCATTTTATTTTCTGCGCAACTAGCTAACCAAAAGCCGGTAATTATTAAAAGTATTACTTTAATTTTACGTTCTATCATATTAATTTATAAGTAATTATATAGCCTTCAGGTGTGGTAGACTTCAGTGCTACCCATTCATTTTTTTGGTTATACCACAGTTCAATATTGAGTTTATTTTTACCATTTAGCGCACCTTTTAACTTGTAGTGAGTAGTTTCAGAAAGTTTGCCCTTTAGCAAAATATTGTCACTACCCAAGTTTTCAAATGTAGCGTCTAAATATTCCGCATTTTGTGGGTTAAGTAATTTAATTTGAGTTAAAATTTTAGGATTCCAGTAGGCAAAAGTCATGCTACAAGCGGGGAGTATTTGATTGCTTTTGCCATCACTTATTTCAAACCCGCTAGCTGTTTTTTTGCCCTTTACTTTGGTGTTAACTTTGTCTTCCGTGGTGTCGACATCGATTTCTGTTAGGCAATCGTTCTCCCATTGCTCTTTTGAGGTGTGATCGTATTGGTAAGCGTTAATAAACAACACTTTAACGTTAAAATTAGCTTGGCTTAACAGTTTATTGTTGTTAAGCGTAAAAGTATGCCTACCGATTTTACTTTTGTCTAAAAATACGTCAAATGCCCATTCTTTAGCGTTTGCCAAACTGGAACACAACAAACAAATAAGTAGTAGATAGCGTTGCAACATATTTTATCTTTCGGTACTAGTTTTTTGGAAACCAAGGCATGAATGCATTCGTATTTTTAATATACTCAGCATACGCAGGGCGGCGCTCAACAATGGTACTTTCAAGTAAACTCACACCCGATACTTTCAATAACAAAAGCGTCATCAATATTGGGGAAATTACTGCCCACCAAGCGCCTGCAGCCATTGCAGTCAAGTAAAATCCCCACCAAATACAAAATTCACCAAAGTAATTGGGGTGACGACTATAACGCCATAATCCTGTACTAAGTACTTTGCCGTTATTGTTTGGATTCGCTTTAAATGAAGATAGTTGCCAATCACCAATCATTTCCCACAAAAACCCTGCAGCGACTAATAAAAATCCCAAATAATCTAAGGTGCTAATTGGCGCTTGGCTATTAATTCCAATAAATAAAGAGATTGAGATAATCCAAGCCAAGATTGCTTGCAAGCCAAATATAATATAAATGCTTTTTAGCCAAAAATGAGGCTGGTTATTATGGCGAATTTGTAGGTAGCGATGGTCTTCATGAGAGCCCCAATTGCGCCAAGTGAGATAAAAAAACAAACGTAGCGCCCAAACAATGACTAAAATTAATATGATTAGCGCGCGCAAACTTGCAACATCAGTAAATAGATAGCTGGTCAATGCGGCAATGACAAAAAATAAACTCCACATGCTATCCACATGAGTCACATTATTCCTTATCAAACTGATGCCCCACCCCAGCAACGCAAATACCGCTATTGCAGCAAAGCTCAAAAAGTAAATATTCCAGTCAAGCATTTAGGGTCGCATTTTCAAGTTTTGAATCCATCAAATTTTTGCGCTAATTTGATTAAAATTGGCGTCATAATTGCCCATCCCAACCCAAGCGCAATATAGCTTTGTGGGTAAAGATTAAGGTTTACTGCGCCTAATCTGGCGGCGCCCATGTAGGCTAATGGCCCGCCAATAGCACCAAACAGAAAAGCCACCAACCATTTGCCATGCGACTTAATATTATTCAGCCAGCGCAAACTTACATTTAAAGCCGTTACAAATACTGCCCACAAAGCTAATATCCATGCGGGCACTAGATTGTTACTCCAGCCAGTGGCTTGGTAAGTTAGTAATTTGCTACTGAGCATTAACTGATCAAAAGCCGCGCCCATGGCTAATGCAATTGCTAGCAAAATGAGTTCTGGTTTGGCAGATTTGGCTTGTTTTAAATGCCAAATTACCACTGCTAACACCACTAAAACACCCAGCCAAGGCTTATTATTGGCCGCACCTAGTACACAGGCAAACCAGCCAATTTGAAACAGCACAAAATTAATGATGACGTTTTTTGACATTTAGGTTATTTTTTCTCAAACAGATAATGCGTTACCCACCATTCTTGACCATTGTTATAACCAAATAACTCCGCACAAGCCATGTAAAACATGCGCCAGCGGTTTCGCCACATTTCTACATTTTCTGTGCCGTAAGCGTTAGCTAAAATAGGCGTGATAGCTTCTTTATTTGCATCCATATTGTGCAACCAAGCGTTGGCAGTTTTTTCGTAATGCGTTCCATTCCAGCGCCAGCGTTGCTTAAGCGCTAAATCATCTTGAAAATGTAGCGGTAAGTCATCGCTGGGCATCATGCCTCCACTAAAAAAGAATTGGCTCATCCAATCTTCATCGCTTTGCACTTCAAACAGATAGGGTGTGTTGCGGTGTACAAAAATATGCTTAAAGAACTTTCCTGTTGGTTTGAGCCAACGTGCCACTTTTGTGTATAAGGTTTGCCAATTGCGCATGTGCTCAAACATTTCAACAGAAATAATGCGATCGTAAGTGGCTGGCGCCTCAAATATGTTCATATCAGCAGTGATGATGTTGAGATTGCTAAGACCGCGTGCTTTAGCCGTGGCCATAATGTATTCGCGTTGAGAATTTGAATTAGAAACGCCAGTAATCACAGATTTTGGAAATTTTTCTGCCATCCACAAGCTCAGCGAACCCCAGCCACATCCAAGCTCTAAAATGCTTTGACCATCTTTTAAATCAGCATGGTCGCAGGTTTGTTGCAAGGCCAAATGTTCAGCTTCATCTAAGGTGTTGGTGTCTGGCATCCAAAAGCAGCTACTGTACTTGCGATGTTTACCTAAACATAGGTGAAAAAATTCAGCAGGCACTTCGTAATGTTGCGCATTGGCAAGTTCGGGTACTTCAGCAATTTTCAATTGATTCATTGCAGTAACAAACTGCGTTAAATGTGCCATGCCAGCTTCGCAATCGCTTGCTGAAATTTCACCCAATCTTACACTTACTAGCCTACGTATGCCTGCACGGATAAAGTTATCTGGCATGATGCCTATTTCGGCCAGTGCTAATGATGTGTTAATTAGTGACATTGAGAACCTAAATAATATTAAAGTACACGTTATTAAGATAACGCATAAACACAGACTGTGCAGCGATGTTTAAGTTTCGCCGTTTTATGTTGAATCTATTAATTCAATACGTTAAAACTATGCATTTAGATGCACAATTGATTATTTCGATGATGATTCCGCTTGAAAAAACTCTAATAAGCGGTTCGGCAGCCAATTATTGCTACCTACAAACCCGACATGCCCGCCTGTTTCTGGATATTCTAAAGTAACAAACTCTGAAACTTCCGACATTACAGGTAGTGTTTCTGATGGAATGAAAGGATCATTTTTTGCATTTAATAATAATGTTGGTAAGCGAATTTGATTTAGCCAAGGTTTGGATGCGTTTTTTTCATAGTAGTCATCAGCATCTTTAGCGCCGTATAACACTGCGGTCACTGCGTTATCAATGTCATGTATCGTTTTAGCAGTCTTAATTTGTTCTACATCTAGCAAGCCAGGAAAGCGCACCAACATGGCTAGTGCTTTTGGCCGCATAGAATCTACAAAACGCGGTGTGTATAGAATACGATTTAAGCCGGTATCCAGCGCTGTGGCTGACGCAGCTAAATCCATTGGCGCAGAAACAGCCACCGCTTTATTGATAATAGATTTGGCTTTCTCACCAGATTCGCCAAGCCATTTTAGTAGCGCGTTAGCACCTAAAGAAACGCCAACTGCATAAATAGGCGCTTGTGGCATGTGTTCGTGCACATGTGATAATAATAGTTGTATTTCAGGCGTATCGCCCGCGTAATAAACGCGGGGTAAGCGGTTTGGTTCGCCTGAGCACCCTCTAAAATGAATAACTACGCCACGCCAGCCTTTGGCTTTAACAGATGCCATCAGCGCTTTGGCATAACCGCTTTGCGAGTTACCCTCTAGTCCGTGAAAAAGTACAACTATAGGTAAGTCAGGAGGTAAGTTTGCAGGCGAATTTTGTTCAGCGTAAGTTGGGTCAACCCAATCGACATCTACAAAATCGCCATCAGGTAGTTCCCAACGTTCGCGGCGGTAATTAACTTCTGGCGTGCTTGCCAGCGTTGCTGCATAAATGGTTTGTAAATGTCCGGTAGGCAGCCAAAATGGGGCGGAGTAGGGTGCTGAATAAGCAACTATGGGTAAAGTCATTAGGCAGAGCAATATGAAGGGTTTGCGCATGAATAGGTGGGTTTTTTGCTACTAAGAATGATGTAAAGTCAACAGTTGCTGAGCAAGTCCAAAGGCTCTTGAGCTAAATGTAGAGACTTGTGATCAATTTGGAGATTCCTAACAAATCTAGATATTTCTAACTAATAATGTACAGCCTTGTGAGGTTTGTATTGTCTGGTGTTTACTGCCAGCATGTGCATAGTGGTAATCACCTTGGTGGCATAAAATACCTTCAATATAAACGTCACCTTCAAGCACAAAAGACTCTTCATCTTGCGTGTGTAAATGCCCAGCAATGCTGGCATTAGCCGCCATTTTCATTAAAAATGATTTAGTTTTACCCGCTTTATGCAAAAGTTTGATTTGTACACCAGCATGTACCGTTTTCCATTCACCTTGCGTAGCAAATACAAATTGATGTGTGTCTGTTTGCACGCGTTGCATCAGTTTGCTTTTAATGCGCAGCGCAACCTCTGGCGCTGGTGTGGTGGCTGTAATTTTGCTAGCAATTGCGGCATTAATCTCGTCACTCAACACAGGTGCCGTTTTAGATAGTGCTGATTTGGTCATCAGTTTATTTTTTGGTAACTGAGTGGTATTAGTCATCGTATGCCCTCCTTTTTATTTAAAGCAATTTTTAGTTTATCTTGTGCTCGCTTAATGTTTGATTTTACAGTGCCAAGCGGCATGTGCATTTGTGATGCAAATTCTTCATGGGTATAGCCTTTAAAAAAAGCCAGCGCTACTAGTTGCCGCTGCAGCGCGTTTAAATCGGCCATGGCAGTTTGTATATCAGATTCACGTTCAAGTAATAATAAAATATCCAACGGACTGCTGACTTTACCAATATCGACATTTAAACTTTCTGGATCTGCATGTGATTCGGCTACATCTAAGCGGCGCAAGGCATCAATTGCCCGTGAACGGCAAATCATCATCAACCAAGCCATCACTGGCCCTCGTGCAATATCGAATTTGGATACTTCTTGCCAGGCCTGCATGTAAGTATCTTCTACAACTTCTTCTGCTAAATCGTGTCTGCGCGTTATTTTTAATGCTAAGCCATACACTTTGGCTAGCGTGGAATCATATAATTCAGCTAATGATTGCTCGTCACGCTCCAGCATGCCCTCAATGACATTAAAAAATTGGCTTGTTGGCAGCACAGGGTTTCTCATTAATAAGTTGTTGCAAAGCATCATTATATCTTCTGAAATGGATGAATCTAAAATAGACAAATCATATTCTCATTTATAAAAACTTGACCGCCAACAGCCACAATCGCCATGATTAGTTTGCTAGTACTTTTGGTGGTACCGCATCGCCAGTAGTGGTTTCAATTTCACGATACATCGGTGCTAATTTAGCCAGCAACTTATTTTGCGCACTAAACGGCACATTGTGTTTGTCCATGGCAAATTGAAATTGCTCAACTAAGGCATTAAATGCTTCACGATTCACTTTCATATTGGCATGCGATGTTTTCATATCGCGGCCAGGATATTTACAGCCACCATTCATCAATTCGCACATTTGTTCAACCAGCATGGCTTTAATAAAGGTTTGCTTCTCGTTATTAAAAAACTTAGTCGTACGTGGATCAGCCACTAAGCCAATCATAAAATCATCCATAATTTTAATTAGGCCTTCTTTACCACCAAACGCTTGAAACGTTTCAGTGCCTTCCATAGGCGCATTGCCTAGATTCGGGCTTGTCGCGTAGGCTTCTGCCATTGCAGGTTGTGCAAGTAACAGTGTGCTACTTGCCAAAAGTGTGGCTATGATTACTTTAATATTGAAAGTCATGTTGCTATCCTTTTTAAATTTAAAATTTGTTTTTCTTTTTAATAATTGATTAGAAGCCAATTTGGGCAGATACATACACACCAACTTGGTTGCCGAAGTCGGCACCAACAGGTTTAACTGTGGCAATATTGCCTAAATTGACATATGCCGCTGTAAGAGAGATATTTTTAGTAGGTGCATAAGCGACAAATATGTCAAACGCGTCGTCCTCTTTTAAATCAATGGCATTTGGGCCTAAAGCAGCATTTAATGGGCTTCTCAGATTGTCTGGCTTCATGCGGTATTCCGCACCAATGGCAAAGTCTTTACGTAATAAGTAAGCAGCCGATAGTTCTAACATAGGCTGATAGCTATCGTGTTTATCGCCACCAAAGCCTAGCAGACCAAATTGGTTGGCTTTAGTAAAGCGTATGGTGCCGTTTAATAACAAGTTTTTGTCGAGCAGTAATTTGGTGGCAGCAAGATAAACATCAGTACCATGGTCACTTTTAGCGCCTACTACAGCACTTTTAATAAAGTCAGTGTCATCATTTTCTTTATATTGCAAGCCGACCGCAATTTGAGGCATCCACGTATCTGCATCTAAAACAGCTTCACCTGCTACGCGTACTTTAACGCACACAATGGTTTGTTTTAAATTGTTACGACCAATCGCACCTGGGAAAGCCGCTTCTACTTTATCGCGCAAATTGTTTACATTAAATCTTTGTTCAGCTACTGAAAATTCAACTCGATCAAACAAGCCAACAGTGAAGCCATAGGTATCTAAATTGTAATCATCTGTATCGACATAGGTGTAATGCGCACTGCCGCCGATTTCATTATTAGTGCCATAACCACCAATTACTGCCCAAGGTGTTAAACCACCGCCTGCTGCGCCTTCTACTTGAGAAACTCCGCCTGTTAATAATAGTTTGTTACTATGTGGCATATTTTCGGCATGTGTTTGACCAGAATATATAGCTGCAATAGCAAGCGCCATGCAGCAATTAATCATTATATTTGGTTTGTTATTAGATTCTCTTGGAAGTTTTATTGATGCTGCTGATAGTTTTGTACGACTCATCGGGTTCCCTTTATCATATAAAAATTAAACAATTGTTTGTTGCATAATGGCTATACGTCATAAGGTTTAATTTAGATTCAACTATTTCAAGTTTTTTTGATGGAGTTTTTTTATTGAATTTTGATTGTTCTGTCATGTATACTAGTCTGTATATATACATGAAACATTTTTATGATTAACTGGACTATTAAAATGCAAACTTCAACTCTAAAAGTTATCGCGGCTGCAGCTGCATTATTGTTACCTTTGTTAATACAGGGCTGCACCGCTACACAGTCTACAAAAGTACAAAACTCTCAAGACTGGCCTAGCTTTGGGCGCGATTACACTAGCCAGCGTTTTTCGGCAGCCACGCAAATTAACACAAAAAATGTCAAAAATTTGGTGCAAGCATGGACTTATAAAAGTGGCGTCATTGCTAGCTTTCAGGCCACACCAATCGTACAAGATGGTGTGATGTATTTGTCGCTACCCTTTAACCATGTTGTCGCGCTGGATGCTAAAACTGGTAAGCAACTTTGGCGTTACGAACACGACCTAAGAAAAGACTGGAAGTTATGCTGCGGCCCAGCGAATCGCGGTGTGGCAGTTTCTGCAGGCCGCGTATTTATTGGCACTGTGGATGCGCGCTTAATCGCACTCAACGCAAAAACTGGTGCAAAAGAGTGGGATATTGATGTAGTGGAAAATGCGATTTTGACTGAAGGCCAAGATTCGCTCGATAAAAATGACCCGAACAGTGCGCGAAAAGTGACGGGCGGTACTGGGGTTGGTATCGCCATGGCGCCTGTGGTGTACAAAGGCAAAGTGATTGTGGGCATTACCGGCGTAGGCTATGGCTTGCACATTGATAATCCGCGTGAGGATGCACCGCTGGGTGCGGTAATTGGCGTGGCGGGGCGTTATGGTCGGCCAGGCTTTTTAGTGGCGTATGATGTGAATAACGGCAAGCGTGTGTGGCAATTTGACACGATTCCAGATAAAGGTTGGGAAGGCGTTTTTGCTGAAAAATTGGAAGATGGGGTTACATTTAACCGCGATGTAGCACAAGAAAAAGCTGATTTAGCCAAATATCCAGATGCAGCGCGTTTTGGTGGCGGCTCGGCTTGGAGTACGCCAGCCATTGATACCGCGTCTGACATGCTGTATTTTGGCACAGGTAACCCTTCACCGCAGATGAACGATATTTCGCGCCCTGGCGACAACCTTTATACGGTTTCGCTCGTCGCGCTAGATGTCAATACTGGCAAGCGCAAATGGCATTATCAGCAGGTGCCGCATGATTTATGGGGCTACGATTTAGCCAGCCCGCCTGTGTTATTTAACTACAACCTTAACGGCAAAAGCATTGCTGCAGTTGGTCAAGCCAGTAAAACCGGCTGGTTTTACATACACGATAGAGCGACTGGCAAGTTACTGAAGAAATCAGACGCGTTTGTGCCACAGCAAAATATGTTTAAAAAAGCTACGTTTGAAGGCATGGTGGTGTATCCAGGTATTTTGGGTGGCGCCAATTGGTCGCCTGTGAGCGTGGATGAAGTGAATCAGTGCGTGTTCGTGGCGGCAATTCACGCGCCGATTAAATACACGTTACATGAAACGCCGGGTAAAGACGGTGCACCAGCTATCAGATACGCCGCTAGCGAGCCGACGCAAGACCCGCGCTGGGGCTTGCTCTCTAGCATCGATTTGAGCTCGGGGAAAATCATCTGGCAGAACAAAACCGTGCAACCGTTGATAGGCGGCGTGCTGGCAACAGCAGGCGGCTTAGTATTTACGGGCGAAGGCAATGGCAGCTTTAACGCTTATAACAGCCAAACAGGGGAAATGCTGTGGCAGGCGAAATCAGAATTTGGCGTGAATGCGCCACCGATTACTTATACGATTGATGGTGTCCAATATATCGCCGTAGCCAGTGGCGGCAGCTCGATTTTTGGTTACAAACAAGGCGACGTTGTATTGGTTTATACATTGCCAAAATAGGTAAATAAGCTCAAAAAACCATGCTCTGTAAGCCAGTATTTATGCGGCTTGCAGAGCATTTGTTTTAAGTGATTTTGAGCGTTTAAAATCATTTTTTATTGCTTGCGGCCAAGCCAACTAAGCGCGAAACCACAATCGCGATATACATCACGCCAGTGAATATTTGTATCGATCCTATCGCGCGCGCAGGGCCAGAAATTGGGATCACGTCGCCCACGCCAGTACTAGATTGAATAGAAAAACTCATAAACAAAAGCTCTATCCAGCTGCGCGGATTGT
>JANNFN010000172.1:0-15349 GCA_031379885.1 Methylotenera sp. | reverse complement strand
TTAATAAAAAAGGGCAAAACGTTTTGCGTCTTGCCCTTCGTATTAGGTCTAGCTTTTTAGTTCTTCGATTGATCTACGAGTTTGTTTTTCGCAATCCAAGGCATCATGGCACGTAATTGGCCGCCAACTTGCTCAATTGGGTGAGCCGCGTTCAAACGACGACGTGCAGTCATTTCTGGGTAGTTGGTACGACCCTCTAAAATGAATTGTTTTGCATAGTTACCATTTTGTATGTTTGCTAAGGCGACTTTCATAGCGGCACGTGATTGATCGTTAATTACTTGTGGGCCAGTCACATATTCGCCATATTCCGCATTGTTTGAGATGGAATAGTTCATGTTGGCGATGCCGCCTTCATACATTAAATCTACAATTAATTTTAATTCATGTAAACATTCAAAATACGCCATCTCTGGCGCATATCCAGCTTCTACCAAGGTCTCGAAGCCCGCTTTAACTAACTCAACTGCACCGCCGCATAAAACCGCTTGTTCGCCGAATAAATCGGTCTCTGTTTCTTCACGAAAATCCGTTTCAATCACGCCGCCTTTAGTGCCGCCGTTGGCTGCTGCGTATGAAAGCGCAAGCGCTTTGGCTTTGCCTGATTTATCTTGATACACCGCAATGAGTGAAGGCACACCGCCGCCTTTTAGGTATTCTGAACGCACCGTGTGGCCTGGGCCTTTTGGTGCAATCATAATCACATCTAAATCCGCACGTGGCGTAATTTGGTTGTAATGTATATTAAAGCCATGTGCGAATGCTAACGTAGCGCCTTGTTTTAAGTTGCCTGCTACTTCGGCATCGAAAATTTGCGACATGGTTTCGTCAGGGATTAACAACATGATGACATCGGCGCCTTTTACCGCATCGGCAATGTCTTGCACGTTATGGCCAGCAGCCACAGCTTTAGCCCATGAGCTGCCGCCTTTACGCAAGCCAATGGTTACAGTAACGCCGCTATCTTTAAGGTTGGCAGCGTGTGCATGGCCTTGTGAACCGTAACCCACAATGGTTACTTTTTTGGCTTTGATTAAATTAAGGTCAGCGTCTTTGTCGTAATAAACTTTCATTTCTTTTCCTTTAAATACAATTGCTTAAGTGTTAATTAAATTTTATAAAACTATATTTTCAAAATTCTATCTCCACGACCTATGCCCGATGCGCCTGTGCGCACCGTTTCTAAAATCGCGGTTTTGTCTAAGCTTTCGATAAAAGCGTCCAATTTAGTGCCAGAGCCGGTAAGCTCTATGGTAAAACTGCCATCTGCTACGTCTATAATACGGCCGCGAAATATATCGCACATGCGTTTCATTTCTTCACGATGAGGTGTTGTTGCCTTCACTTTCACCAACATCAATTCGCGTTCAATATATTTGCCGTCATTCAAATCAAGTACTTTAATCACATCAATCAGCTTATTCAGTTGCTTGATAATTTGTTCGATAACTTCATCTGAGCCACTCGTCACAATGGTCATGCGTGACATGGTTGGGTCTTCAGTAGCGGCAACAGTGAGCGATTCAATATTATAACCGCGAGCTGAGAATAAGCCCGCCACACGAGATAGCCCGCCAGCTTCGTTTTCCATGAGGAGGGAAACAATATGTTTCATTATTTCGCCCCTTTCTTCTCATCACCTAAAATCATTTCCGATATTCCTCGTCCATTTTCAACCATAGGGAAGACATTTTCAGATTGCTCGGTAATAAAATCCATGAATACAAATTTATCTTTTTTCGCAAACGCTTCTTTCAGTGCGCCTTCAACATCGCTAGGCTTGGTAATTTGCATGCCAATATGGCCATAAGATTCAGCTAGTTTAACAAAATCAGGTAAGCTATCCATGTACGATTCTGAATAACGATTTTCGTAAAAGAACTCTTGCCATTGTCGTACCATGCCCAAGTAGCGATTGTTGAGCAAAATCACCTTAATCGGCAAACCATATTGCGCGCAGGTAGAAAGTTCTTGAATATTCATTTGAATACTGCCTTCTCCTGTCACGCAGGCTACTTGCGCATGCTTATCCGCAAACTGGCAACCCATGGCGTATGGCAAGCCTACGCCCATTGTGCCCAAGCCGCCCGAGTTAATCCAGCGACGTGGTTTATCAAATTTGTAATATTGCGCAGCCCACATTTGGTGTTGACCAACGTCAGAAGTCACGTACGCGTCGCCTTTGGTAACTTCCCATAATTTTTCTATGACGTATTGTGGCTTAATAACGGTGTCAGACATTTCATAACGGCCGCCATGCACTTTACGCCACTCGTTAATTTGCTGCCACCAATCAGAAATATCATTTTTAGCTGATTTCCCAGCTAGATTCATTTCAGCCGTTAAAAGCGCGTTCATTTCCGCTAACACAGATTGCACATGGCCGACAATAGGCACATCTACCTTAACGCGTTTTGAAATACTTGATGGGTCAACGTCGATGTGAATAATCGTACGCTTTTGGCTTAAAAAGTGTTTTGGGTTACCTATCACGCGGTCATCAAAACGTGCACCCACGGCTATTAATACATCGCAATTTTGCATCGCCATATTGGCTTCATAGGTGCCGTGCATGCCTAACATGCCCACGAATTGTTTATCTGTGGCGGGGTAGCCGCCTAAACCCATCAGTGTATTGGTAACAGGATAATTAAGTGCGCGAGCGAGCTTAACTAACTCTGGAGCACCATCACCCAATACCAAGCCGCCACCCGTGTAAATCATCGGGCGTTTGGCTTCTAGCAATAATTTAATGGCTTTTTTAATTTGTCCGCTATGCCCTTTTAGCACAGGGTTATAGGAACGCTTTTCAACAGTTTCTGGATAATGAAAACTGGCTTTGTGCGCGGTAATATCCTTAGGGATATCCACAACCACTGGTCCTGGTCGACCAGTAGAAGCTATATAGAAAGCCTTTTTCAAGGTAGCCGCAATATCACGCACATCTTTTACCAAAAAGTTGTGTTTTACGCACGGGCGTGTGATGCCCACCATGTCTACTTCTTGAAATGCATCTAAACCAATCGCGGGAACTGGCACTTGACCACTAATGACCACTAACGGGATTGAATCCATGTAAGCAGTGGCAATACCAGTAACAGCATTGGTCGCGCCTGGGCCGCTTGTAACAAGTGCTACACCAACTTCGCCAGTGGCGCGAGAGAATGCATCTGCCGCGTGCACAGCAGCTTGTTCGTGACGAACGAGTATATGTTTAAAGCCATTTTGCTTAAAAATCTCATCGTCAATGTGCAGCACAGCGCCGCCTGGATAGCCAAATACAAATTTGACTTTTTCAGCATTTAAGCAACGAATCACGATTTCAGCACCACTAATATCGTGACTGGTGGATTTTTTGTGAGAGTCGCCTAAGCTTTCGCTTTGGGTTTGTGCGCTAACGGGATTAACCTTCGCGTTTTTTGCGGGTGTTGCCATAAAACCTTGAATTAAATGATTAAATTATCGAACCCTGAACATTAACGGTTTAGCGGCATTTGGTCAAGTTTATGGCATATAAAAACAATATAAAGGAATGGCTTGACATCTCAAATAAGAATCATTATCATTCGCATTAGGTTTTTTGATATTGCTTTTTGGCAGAAGGTTTTTAAAGGTTTTATGCCGTCTGTCAAAGAATTTAAAGTGTTCAAACACACTTTAAATGTTGCAAATGCACTTATTGTGCATCTCCTAGATGTGATTTTGGCCGCAATACACTACGTTTAATGGGTGCATGTAAGTCGGTCGTTTTTTTGCAGTGTAGTTATTAGGTTTAACATGAAAATTACCACTAATTTGACCTCGAAAGAACACATGCATTTTGATGTGGCTGTAGTTGCTGGTGGCGAAGTTGTAAATGGAGATACGAAGATTTCACGTATTAAAAAATTAGATACCAAAAAGCTATTTGCCAATGATAAGGAAGTGATGATTGAACATCAAAATGAGATTTATTTTTTGCGCATTACAAAACAAAATAAGCTCATTTTAACTAAGTAATTTAAGCAAAATGATTATGCAAGCAAACATATTAGAACAAATAAACGCGCCAAAATCCAATATTTATGAGTTTGTACCTAGGTCTCAATTTAATCAGAACGTTGCGCAACAAGGACAACAAACAAAGATCCGAGTGGGGGAAATAAATAAGAATTTCCAATCTAGCGCATGCTTGTTTTTTGTCATATTGGCGCATATATGCGCTATATTTTTTTTAGCGATGAATTCAATTACACCTGTGCATAAAGCCAACCAAGCAAAAACAATGTTGGTGAGCTTAATCTCGCCGCAAGCACATGAGTCAGAGTTGGTGTCAATTGTAGAACCGCCTAAACCTGTCGTCGAGTCCAAACCAAAACTTAAAAAATTGGTAGAAAAAATTGTGCCTATTGAAAACCCCGCCGAGCGCTTAGTGGAAGCGACTACTGAGTTGTCAGTAGAAGAGGAGAAACCTAGTGCCCAATCGCAGCCTGCCATTGAAGCAGAAGCGCCAAAGGCTCCACCAAAAACTGAGCCAGTAGTAGAAGACAAAATTGAACCTCCACGCTTTGGTGTAGCGTATTTAAATAATCCAGCACCAGAATATCCAGTTTTGTCGCGACGCGCGGGTGAAGAAGGTCGCGTGGTCATGAAAGTGTTGGTTTCAGACGTGGGTGCCGCTGACGAAGTGCAAATAGAAAAAAGTAGTGGCTCGGATCGTTTAGATAATGCTGCGGTGAACGCAGTAAAAAAATGGCGCTTTATTCCAGCAAAAAAAAATAACCAGCCACTAAGTGCCTATGTGTTGGTACCAATGAAATTCTCTCTTGACAGTTAATTTAAAAATTAAAAAAGGAAACAAGATGCAACACACAACAGAATTTAATAGTCTTGCTTTTATTATGCAGGGCGGCCCCGTTACGATTGCAGTCGCCATGATATTGCTCGTGATGTCAGTAGCGAGCTGGTACTTTATTGTGTTGAAAACAATTCAAGCAATCAAAATTAAAAATGCAATACAAAGCGATATTAATGCTTTTTGGGAAGCGCCAAATATTAGTGTTGCACTTAGTCAACAGCAATCTTATTCACCAGTTTCACAGCTGGCTGGGTTTGCGGTAGAGGCCAGTAATCACCATCAAACCCATAAAACCAAAGCTTTGGAGGATGCCTGTAGCCATGAAGAGTTCGTAGCGCGTAGCATGCGGCGTAGCATGGGACAGCAACAAGCAGAGTTAGAATCAGGCTTGTCCATATTAGCTTCAGTAGGTAGTGTTGCACCTTTTGTCGGTTTGTTTGGCACGGTTTGGGGCATCTATCACGCACTTGCTAGCATTAGCGCTAGCGGACAAGCTACATTAGATAAAGTCGCAGGGCCAGTTGGCGAAGCATTGATTATGACAGCGATTGGTCTGGCGGTGGCTATTCCTGCTGTGCTTGCGTATAACGCTTTTGTTAAATCTAATCGTGTCGCGATGGCAAAGTTAGAAAATTTTGCGCAAGATTTACATACATTGCTTACTACTGGCGCTACGCTTGCTGTAAAAAATACAGTTGACAAAACTCAAATTAAAACAAAGCCTTCCACCGCAAATTTACATGAGGTGCCAACATGATAGGTAGTAGCCCATTTTCTAACGCCCAACATGTCCAGCCGATGTCAGAAATCAACACCACACCGCTAGTAGATGTGATGTTGGTTTTATTGGTGATATTCATCATCACCGCACCATTGCTCACGCATGCAGTAAAAATTGATTTGCCGCAAGCCACTAGTCAGCCGTTGCCAGAGAAGCCAGAAGTGATTTCATTAGCCATTGACGCAACAGGCAAAACCTATTGGAACGATGCCCCATTAGTGCAAGGTGAGCTTAAACAAAAACTACAGCAAGCGGCAGACCGCAAGCCACAGCTGGAGCTGCAAATTCGCGCTGATAAAGAAACCAAATATCAGGTATTGGCTGAGGTCATGGCAGAGGCGCAAAACGCAGGCGTCACTAAATTAGGGTTTTTGAGCGAACCAAAGTAAGTACGAGTAATTTACTAGCAACGTTAGCCAGCAAAAGAGTAGTACTCCTATAGCCAGCAAATAATTCCAGAAGAAATTAAAGTTAAGGGATATTACCATGCAGCAATTTAATAAAAGAACGATTTATTTGGCGGTTGTATTAGCCGTACAAGCTGGCGTAGTGCTGGCGGAGGAAGTGAAACCAGCAGCCAGCACAGAAGCACCAAGTGCACAAACACAAGCGGCTGAAGAGTTAGATGAGGTGACAGTAAAGTCATCGAAAGAAGCACAAAAAGATGGCTATCAAGCCACTAAAACGCGTGTAGGTAAAGTGTTGCAAGACCCGCACGATATTCCACAGGCGGTGACAACCGTGACCAATCAACTGATGCATGACCAGCAAGTAGGCTCGCTGCGCGAAGCTTTGCGTAATGTTTCTGGCCTCACTTTTAATGCGGCGGAAGGTGGGCGTAGTGGCGACAATTTTATGCTGCGTGGATTTTATACCTTTGGCGACACTTATTTAGATGGTATCCGTGATACCGCGCAATACAATCGTGAAACATTCAATTTAGAACAAGTGGATGTTTTACGCGGCTCAGCCGCCATGCTGTTTGGGCGAGGTCAAGCGGGTGGCGTGATTAATCAAGTGACTAAAATGGCTAACACCAACGATAACAGCACTATCACGGGTAGCCTTGGGCAATTTGATTACGAGCAGTTCACAGGGGATTTTAATCATACATTTGATGAAAATACGGCGATACGCCTAAACGTGATGCAACGGCATGAGGAAACCTATCGTGAAAACCCTGCAAATGGAGACAGACCCGAGCTTGATAGAAAAGGCGTTGCGCTCAGCTTTGGCGTGGGTATTGGCACAGATAACGAGTTCTTTTTAAATCATATGTATACGCAAACACGTGATGTGCCAGATTACGGTATTTCATTTTTGAATAAGCGGCCGATAAATACTACCGTTGCCACTGGGAAGATTGATGATGAAACCTTTTACGGGGGTGACAAAACGTTTGACGATAGTGATACCCGCACAACTACCGGTATTTTTACGCATAAATTTAGCAAAGATACGCAATTGCGCACACAAGTACGCAGTGCCAGTTATGAGCGTGCTTACTGGGCAAAAACGCCAAGTGCGACCCTAGCACCAACCCCAACGCTTGGTGTGGGAGGCAACGCAACGCGTAAGTCAGACTATGACACACTGACTTTGCAATCGGATTTCAGCACTAAATTTGATTTAGGCAATATGGAGCATCAACTACTTACTGGGATTGAGTATTTAGATGAAGATTCGTTTAGACAGGCGCTGCGTAATTTAGGTGTTGCCGCCAATCCTTTTTATAGACAAAGTCAGTTGGTGAATACGGCGGGTACGAATCGCGCTTATAACGAGTTTGATAGCGTGAGCAAATCTTATTATGTGCAAGATACGGTTGAGTTTATGCCGAATTGGAAAGTAACATTAGGCGCGCGTCGCGATCATTTAAAAGCAGATTATTTAAGCTCTGTGGGTACAACTTTAAATAATCTTGCCAGCAAATTAAAGTTTAGCGAGTCAAGCTATCGCGCAGGTCTTTCTTGGCAGCCTAGCGATATCGAGCATTATTACGTAAGCTACACAGATGCGTTTAGTCCAACGGCGGATTTATATCAGATTTCGCAAGTAGATAGAGAAGCAGAGCGTAGCGAGACCTATGAAGTTGGTGCTAAATGGTTGTTTTTGGATGGCGATTTAGCATTTAGAACCGCCATTTACAGCGCAACTAAAGACTGGGAGCGTAATACCGATTTAGAAGCTACGTCTGCTATTCTCACCAGAAAGCGCCGCACCAATGGTTTAGAGCTTGAAGTTGCAGGCCGCATGACCTCAAATTGGGAGGTGTTTGGTGGCGTATCGTTGATGGATGCGAAAATTTTAAAAGTAGCCACTAATAGTGATGGCAATGATGTTGGCACTGCGCCCGATGTTGGCGATGCGCGTTTCGAAGGTAAACGTCCACGCAACACGCCTAAGGCAACTTTTAATTTGTGGACAACATATAAGCTTACGAGTAATTGGAAAGTTGGAGGTGGCGTAGAAGCCAAGGGCGAGCGTTATGGCTATAATCCACAAAACCAAGCAGTGCAAACTTCCGCGGCAGGTGGTGTATTCAGCGATGGAAGTTTTCATCCCAACACGTTACCTGGTTATGCACGTATAGATGCTATGTTGGCGTATGAAGCCCAGAAATGGGCAGTGCGACTCAATGTAAAGAACTTGCTAGATAAAACCTATTATGATTCGCTATACGACAATGGTGCATTTTCAGTGCCAGGCAATCGTAGGCAAGCCATAGTAACGACTGAGTTTAAATTTTAGAAGATAATTTAAGAGAAATAAGATGTTATTACATGTTCCGCAAGTATTAAGCTCGTATGAGCTAACACAAGTACGCACTTTGTTAGCTGGGGCTGATTGGGCCGATGGAAAAATCACGGCGGGTCCGCAATCGGCACAGGTAAAGCGCAATATTCAACTGCCCGAAACCAGTGAGTATGCCGAGCAAGCGCGACAAATCGTACTTAAAGCGCTCAGTAAAAATGCCTTGTTTTTCTCTGCGGCGCTGCCTAAAAAAATCTATCCGCCGTTATTTAACCAATATCGTGATGGTATGGATTTTGGCGCACACATAGATAACGCGGTACGTACGCATGCTATTTCTGGCATGCATGTGCGTACTGACATCTCGTGCACTTTATTTTTGGCTGACCCTGATAGCTATGAAGGTGGCGAACTGGTGATTGAAGACACCTATGGGCATCAAATGGTTAAGCTGACTGCCGGTGATATGGTAATGTACCCGGGCACGAGCTTGCACCATGTGCGCCCCGTCAAAAGCGGGGCGCGTCTGGCGTGCTTTTTTTGGGTACAAAGCATGATACGTGATGACGCACAACGCACTTTGCTATTTGATATGGATGCGGCGATTGCAACACTGCGGCAGCAACATGGTGACAGTGCTGCAGTCATACGTTTAACAGGTAATTACCATAATTTAATACGTATGTGGGCGGATACTTAGAAATAACGGGTGCGCTACAAGCCAATATATATGCGGCTTCCAGAGTATGCTTTTTAGCTGCTTTTAGCTATTTATTGTGCTGCTTTACTGATCCAGCGGCGGTGCGACTTTCAATAATTCTTCAATCGTAGTCAATCCAGCAGCCACTTTTTCTGCGCCGTTTAGCATTAACGGTTGCATACCTTCTTGGTAGGCCAAGTTTTTTAGCTGCGCTAAATCAGCATTTGGGGTGATGAGTTTGCGTAACTTTGGGGTGATGGTGAGCATTTCATAAATACCACTGCGCCCGCGATAGCCTGTATTGCGGCATTCAATACAACCCACTGCCTTCATGACGGTGGTAGGTTTGGCAGCTTTAAAGGGATGCGTAATAGATGTCCATTCTGCATCAGTAATTTCATGCGGAACTTTACAAGCCGTGCATAAGGTACGCACTAAGCGCTGCGCCATAATACCCAATACTGAAGAGTGAATTAAATACGCAGGTACGCCTAAATCGAGTAGCCTTGTGACGGCAGAAGGCGCATCGTTAGTGTGTAAGGTAGATAATACCAAATGCCCTGTGAGTGCGGCTTGGATGGCCATATCGGCCGTTTCAATATCGCGAATTTCGCCCACCATGATGATGTCTGGGTCTTGCCGCATCAGCGTGCGGATACCATCGGCAAAGGTGAGGCCAATGTTGGTTTGCACTTGCATCTGGTTAAAAGCAGGTTCGACCATTTCAATCGGGTCTTCCACCGTGCTCACATTTACTTCTGGCGTAGCGAGCTGTTTGAGTGTGGAATATAAAGTGGTGGTTTTGCCAGAACCAGTCGGCCCCGTCACCAAAATAATACCGTTGGGTGCTTTAGTCCAATCCGCCCATAGTCGCGATTGTTTATGCGAAAACCCCAGTTGTATAAAGTCTTGCACAATGACATCTGGTGTAAAAATCCGCATGACTAATTTTTCGCCAAATGCGGTTGGCATAGTAGATAAACGCAACTCAATTTCGGTGCCATCATTGCTGACAGTTTTGATGCGACCATCTTGTGGGCGGCGCTTTTCCACCATATCCATACGACCAAGTAACTTAATGCGGCTGGTAATCGCGTTCATAATGTTGCTTGGCAATTGATACACTTGGTGCAACACCCCATCAATACGAAAACGCATGGTGCCCATATTGCGACGAGGTTCCAAATGTATATCACTGGCACGCTGCTCAAAAGCGTATTTCAGAAGCCAATCCACAATGTTCACCACGTGTTGCTCATTGGCATCTAAATTTTTATCTTTGCCTAACTCAATCAGTTGCTCAAAATTTTGCACACCGACAATTTGGCCGGCTTTAGCGGTATTGGCCGAGTTGATTGAGTGAGCAAGATTGTAAATCTCAGGCAAATATCGGCTAATTTCTAGCGGATTAGCAATAACCAACTTGATGCGCATGCCCAAAATACGCTCTAAATCGGGAATCCAATCAGTTTGGTAAGGCTCTGCAGTAGCAATGATCGCTTCACCACCTTTGGCGGAAATCGGCATAATTTTAAGGCGTTCAGCATAAGCCTTTGAGACCATTTGTGCGGCTGATGTAAAATCGAGTTTTAGCGGATCGATATGATAAAAATCAAGCTCAACTTGCGCTGCCAGCCAACGTGATAAGTAATCTGCATTCAACACTTTATGCGGCGGACGCATATCTTTCCATTTTTGTTCGCCGATGATAATAATGGGATGTAGATTTGAACTATCAAGCTTACGATCTTTATAGAGCTTTTCTGCTTGTGTTTTATCTAGCCTAAGATCGTTTACCAACATGCGTAACACATCGCCCAAATTAAGCTTGCCTTTGGCTTTTGCGATACCAGTTGTTTTACTCATTGTTTGAACTCATGATGATAAGTTTGGTAAATTTAGTCCCATGCTATTTGATTCGTAAGGATAAATCAATGGCACGGATATGTTTTGTAAGCGCACCGACCGATATACGGTCAACACCAGTGAGCGCTATGCTACGCGCAGAGCTTAAATTGACGTTGCCAGAAGCTTCTAGCAAGGCGCGTTTGTTCGTAATACGCACGGCTTCTTTCATGTCGGCCATGCTAAAATTATCTAACAAAATACTGCTGGCACCTGCGGCCAAAGCTTGTTGTAGCTCATCCAGGTTTTCAACTTCAATTTGAATGTTTACATTTTTAATTGAAGCATTCTCGGTTAATTGTGAAGCATGCCTGAGAACCGCATGGATATTGGTCTCTGGCGCAACACTTTCAGCAGAAGCGATATGATTTTCTTTAATTAAAATGCCATCATATAAAGCCAAACGCTGATTTGCGCCGCCGCCCACAGTTACCGCGTATTTTTGCGCTAATCTTAAGCCAGGCAATGTTTTTCGTGTATCTAAAATTTGTGCTTGGGTGCCAGAAACCGCCAGCACGTATTCTCGCGTATGGGTTGCTACGGCAGAAAGCAATTGTAAAAAATTTAAGGCGCTACGCTCGGCAGTAAGTAAGGCGCGCGTGTTGCCAGAAATCTCACACAGCAACTGATTTGTGGCGATTTTTTCGCCTTCGTTCACCAGCCATTTTAGGCTGATATTGGCATCTAAACTTTTAAAACAAGCATTCACCCAATCAATGCCACAAATCACCGCATTTTCACGTGAAATAATTGTTGCCTGCGCTTGCTGCAAAGCGGGCACTAGTGCAGCGGTGAGGTCGCCACTACCAATGTCTTCTTCTAATGCCCGCGCAACATCACGATTAACTAAATCATTAAATGCTTGCGAGCCACGAGGATATTGTTGCGTGAATATGGGTGCGGAGCTAGGCGCAGATGTAGATGAATGCATATTTCTATTATAATGCAGTTAAGCCATTAAAAAAGCACGCCAACATGATGAAACTCCTATATACGTTAAATAGCCCCTACGCCCGCAAAGTGCGCATCGTCGCGCTCGAAAAGCATATCGATTTGCAGCTGGAAGAAGTCGTGCTAGGCGCGCCTGATTCACCCCTTAATCAGCATAATCCACTTGGTAAAGTGCCTGTGCTGATTTTAAATGATGGCGACAATTTGTACGATTCGCGCGTCATTGTGGAATATTTAGATTTTCACACCCCAGTGGCGCGTTTAATTTCGCAAGATCACAACGCAAGAGTGAGCGTGCGCCGCTGGGAGGCTTTGGCCGATGGTATAAGTGACGCAGCTATTGCCGCCATGCTAGAAGGGCGCCGCCCGCCAGAGCAGCAATCACAAGCCAATATCGATAGGCAATTAGATAAAGTAACGCGTGGTTTAGAAGTGTTGAATTTGGATATTTATAAGAAAAAATGGTGCGTGAATGAGACATTTAGTTTGGCCGATATTGCGCTGGGTTGTATGTTGGGCTACTTGGATGTGCGCTATAAGCAATTGAACTGGCAGGATAATTATCCTAATTTGGCGAAACATTATAGCTTGCTGGTGAAGAGGCCGAGTTTTAAACAGACAATGCCAGTGATGGGGTAATAACATTCAACCAAGAGAAAGAAAATGAAGAGTAATTTATTACGTGCCATCGCAATAGGGTGCTTAGCTTTAGCGAATATCGTAGCTTACGCTGATGAATCATCGTTTACGGGTTCTTATATGGTAACTGGAAATGTTTCTACGATTAGCGAATCCATTACCTCCATGAACAACCGAATTGGCTTAAATTACAAACCTTCGTGGAGTGCTGGAAATTTTGATTATCGAGCAGAGTTGTATACCGAAACCTCGTTTCATACTTCAGATGGTTCAATTGTGAATGAACATAAATTCGAAACGCAGCTT
The DNA here is from genome assembly GCA_031379885.1 of Methylotenera sp. Taxonomy (GTDB): domain Bacteria; phylum Pseudomonadota; class Gammaproteobacteria; order Burkholderiales; family Methylophilaceae; genus Methylotenera_A. The sequence continues at coordinate 2,476 of JANNFN010000172.1, read as the reverse complement.
AACTACAATCATCCATTAACAAATATTTTCGGTGTGACAGGTGGCGTGCTTTACCATAAAAATAATACCTTTCCAGACGCCTATTATTGGGGGATTGCAGGCTTAACCTATAGTCAGACGATTGCAAACAATACGACAGCAACAGCCGCAATGCTTGCAGAAAAGCGTAACGGCGGTGGACGTGTTTTTTATGATGCGTCTGGCAGCATCGAGTATCATTTTCATCCGTTAGCCAGCGTATTTACCTCATTACACCGTTATGAAAACCTTGGTGAATTTGATACAGTGCCCTCACGAAAGTTTGAATATGAGATAGGGGCTAATTACAATCCAAATAAGCGCTTTTTCACTGGCATATCTTACCTTCATCATACTCAGGATAATGACCCTGATGATCGCTTTGCGCTATTAAAATTTAAATTAGGGGTTAATTTTTAAAATGTATATGAATATAGATGATTGGCTTTTGGTAATAACAATTTTAGGGCTTGGTGGCATGGGTTTGCTAGTAAGCGCTGCGTTTATTGGCATTATTATGGCGGCACGCACCATAAAGAACTTTCCTATTTTGAAAGGTAGAGCATTTGCTTGGCATCAGTGGGGCACAATTGTTATTGGCTCTTGTATCTTATTGCATAGCCTTCTTTCATTAACCACATCTGAAAGAACAAAAATAACATGGGTAAACATTCTTGTGCCGTTTACTGCCACTAAAGAAACAGTATGGCTTGGTTTAGGCTCAATTGCGCTATACATAATGGCTATTACAATTACGCTGTCTTTGACTATTCGAAAGAAAAATCAAAAACTATGGCGTGCTACACACTATGGCACTTACATCGTGTTTGCGTTAGGGCTTGTTCATAGCTTGTTTATTTCTAGCACTTTTCAGCCCGAATGGAAGCTTGACTATTTAGATGCAGAAAAACTCACAGTAGAACTCTTTGGCACCTTATTAATCATCGCAATAGCATACCGCCTTCGCCTAGCCCGTCGGTCTTAGCGCCGCATCTGGGCGGCTGCGGAACTCGCTTCGTTCATAAGACCGCAATGGTCTTCCCCAACCTCGCTAAGTGCTAAAGCACTAAGTCGGTCGTGACAGCCCTCTCAGCTTATCCATCTGTCGCATTAACCGTAAAGGTCATGTCCGCCAAGTGCCCGCTGTTTCACAGCGACCTTGGCGCCAAACCCGAAGGCGCGGCAAAGGGGGTTCAAAGTCAAAATTCATGCGAATGCCGTTATTCAATGAAATAAGTGACGCTCTGGAAGTCGCATGGGTATTGGCTTGTAGGGCATGCTTTTTTGAGGCTATTTAGCTAAAAATAATATCGAGATTTTCGTCTATCAGCTTGGAAAGTTGCGTTTTTTTACGCATACCTTGTCTGTCATTCAAGCGTTTTTGTGCTGCTTGTGGGAAATCGGTAAAGCGAATGATATTTTTCTCAATGAGCATAGAAATCAGGTCTTCTAACACACGTGCTAATTGAATATCGCTCTCGCGGAATGGTGCATTTTCTGCCAATGAGTTCTCTAAAAACTCAAGATATTCTCTGGCATTATCTTCAATAAACATCCAGCCTTTGCCAAGATTTTCAGATGCACTGGCGGCGATCACATTGCCTTGTGAGTTTTTAAAAACGTAAGCCATAGTAATCTCAATCACTTAATAATTTTCTATTGAGTTGATTTTAGGGCTAATGAATGGCGTTATATCTCTAAAACAAAGGGTTAATTACGGCTTAGACTATAGTTTTGTAGCTTGTGAAGTGGCTTAAATTGCGGCGGTAATAATACCACCACCTAAACAAACATTGCTTTCGTATACCACGGCAGATTGACCAGGGGTTACTGCCCATTGTTTTTGCCCAAATTTTATTTCGACTTCTTCGCTTGTTAATCTATCAATTTCGCAAGGCGCATCGGGCTGGCGATAGCGTGTTTTGGCGGCGTAAACCCAATTGGTAATCGGCTCTTCGTTGTCTATCCACGTCAGCTGGCTAGCTGTTAAGCCGTCACTCAATAATAGCGGGTGTTCATGGCCTTGCACGACGACAAGCTCGTTCTTTGCCATATCTTTTGCGGCCACAAACCAAGGCTCGCCATTGCTTTCTTTGCTGCCTCCTATTTTTAAGCCTTGTCTTTGACCTAAAGTGTAGTACATAAGCCCATCATGTTGCCCGACAAGCTTGCCTTCTGGCGTTTTAATATCACCAGGCTTTTTGGGTAAATAGCGTTGTAAAAACTCTTGAAAAGGCCGTTCACCAATAAAACAAATGCCAGTGGAATCTTTTTTCTCAGCATTATTCAAGCCAGCTAGGCGGGCCATTTCGCGCACTTCAGTTTTCAAATAAGTGCCTAGCGGAAACAGTGCTTTACTCAATTGAGCTTGGTTTAAACGATATAAAAAATAACTTTGATCTTTGCTGCCATCATCGGCTTTCATCAGCTGGAAAAGCCCAGGTTTAAGCGGATTTTC
>JANNFN010000163.1:0-6526 GCA_031379885.1 Methylotenera sp. | reverse complement strand
CAGGTGCCATTAGGCCGCTAGGCTGCTTTAAGTATTTGCCCCACACCGAGCCAAACGACCAACTTGCAGCGGCAAACATCAATAATACGGTGCTTGTAATGTCACCACGCAAACTACCTTGCGTGTTTAATAGCACAATGCCTGTTAAGCCAATAATGATGCCCATCCATTCTTGACGCGTGATTTTATGGCCAAAAAATGATGAGAAAATTGCCATCCATATAGGGGCAGTGGCGATAGATAGCGCGGCCAAGCTAGATGATGCAGTTTGCTGAACATAACACACCGTACCATGGCCGATTGCTGGCAGTAGTATGCCTACAATACCCGCTCCGCGCCACTCTTGCTTAGTTGGGTTGCGCATGCCCATTGCTCGCAACACTATGTATAACAGGCTACCAGCAGCAACAAAGCGCATCGCACCCATCATAAAAGGCGGAAAGCTTTCGATGCCATATTTTATGGCAAGGTAAGTTGAACCCCAAATGAAGTAGGTGCAAAACAGCGCCAGCGCTATCAGCAATGATTGATTTTTGTTACCCACGTTAAACTTGAGGATTCATCTTCTCTAATTTACTGTGAAGCTTATTCAAACCATTTAAATATGCTTTGGCTGAAGCAATCACAATATCTGTGTCCGCGCCTTGCCCATTAACAATACGTCCACCTTTTGCAAGCCTCACCGTCACTTCGCCTTGTGCATCGGTGCCGCTGGTAATGTTATTCACCGAATAAAGCTGCAACTCAGCACCGCTATTGACGATGCTTTCAATGGCTTTAAAGCTCGCGTCTACAGGACCACCGCCATCGGCTTCTGCTTTTTTCTCGAGACCTGAATCACTGATAGTGATGTGCGCGTGCGGCACTTCACCAGTTTGTGAAGCCACGTGCAAATACACCAATTTATAATTCTCGCTGGCTTCAGAGACAAATTCACCGCTTACCAAAGCGTGCAAATCTTCATCGAAAATTTCCGATTTTTTATCAGCCAAGTCTTTAAAGCGTGCAAATGCTGCGTTGACAGCATCATCGCTCGCTAATTGGATGCCTAACTCGATCAAGCGTGTGCGAAATGCGTTTCTACCCGATAATTTACCCAATGTTAATTTATTAGTATTCCAGCCCACATCTTCAGCCCGCATGATTTCGTAAGTCTCGCGGTGCTTTAATACGCCATCTTGATGAATCCCGCTCTCGTGTGCAAACGCATTCGCGCCGACAATAGCTTTATTAGGCTGCACTGGATAGCCAGTGATAGTACTTACTAACTTGCTAGACGGCACAATTTGCGTGGTGTCGATGCGTGTAGTCAAGTTGAAAATATCGCTGCGAGTTTTAATCGCCATCACGACTTCTTCTAAACTCGCGTTGCCAGCGCGCTCGCCCAAACCATTAATCGTACATTCGACTTGGCGCGCACCGTTCATCACCGCTGCCAATGAGTTAGCCACTGCCATGCCCAAATCATTATGACAATGTGTTGACCAGATAACTTTATCGCTATTTTTAACGCGCTTAATTAATGTGGCCATGCGCTCGCCCCAAGGCGCGGGAATTGAGTAACCCACGGTATCAGGCACATTAATTGTGGTCGCGCCAGCTTCAATCACAGCATCAAACACGCGCACCAAAAAATCAATATCAGAACGTACTGCGTCTTCAGCAGAGAATTCCACGTCATGCGTATATTCCAACGCCCATTTCACAGCCTGCACAGCGCGTTCCACCACTTGGTCTTCGGTCATGCGAAGTTTGTTTTCCATATGGATTTTGCTGGTAGCGATGAAAGTATGAATGCGGCCATTTTTCTCTGGATTTTGCATGGCTGGTGCTATCGCCTCGCCTGCGCGACGCACATCATTCTCACTAGCGCGCGCAAGTGAACACACTGTAGATTTGTGAATCAAGCCTGCGATGGTATGAATGGCATCAAAATCGCCAGGGCTGGCGGCGGCAAAGCCTGCTTCAATGACGTTTACGCCCAATTTTTCAAGTTGGCGCGCAATGCGAATTTTTTCTTCTTTGGTCATAGACGCGCCTGGGCTTTGTTCGCCATCGCGCAAGGTGGTATCAAAAATAATAATTTGGTTCATGTGTATTCCAATATGCAATAGATAGATTTTACCCGCTACGTTTTTAATTCACCACAGCAATTGTGCTGTGAGAAACTCGCGAGTGCTAAAATGCTTAAATGTGGGGAGGTTAGTGTGCGCTGGCGCGCAGCAGACGTAGCGCAACTAAAGCGCGCAACGCTATAAGACTTAATAATAAGCCTGCAGAAACTTGAAATGTGAATGAACTCAACATGAGATAAGTATAGGGTCTCAACGATTAATTTTCAAGGAAAAAGCATTCATTTTATTCAACTGGTTTTTTAATTTGTGATTTTAGCCACAAAAAATAACCTGACAACGCGTAGACCAACACCACGGTGAACAGCACTTCTGGCGGGCTGTACGAAATAAGTACAAACATCAGCACGATAGCTAAAATCGCCACAAAGGGCACGCTCTCTTTTAAATTGATGTCTTTTCCGCTATAAAACTTCAAATCGCTCACCATACTAGCCGCAGCAAATACGGTTAAACCCCATGCCATCCATTTTACTTGGATGACACCAAAAAATATTTCACGGCCCGTCACATTATATTCATATGAAACCCAGACGAAACCAGCCAATAGCGCCGCTGCAGCGGGGCTGGGTAAGCCTTGAAAGTAGCGTTTATCTTGATTTTCATCATCCAGCTTAGTATTAAATCGCGCCAACCTCAACGCAGCGCAGGCACAATAAATAAAGGCGGCAATCCAACCTAGTTTGCGCATGGGCTGTAATGCCCAAGTATACATAATGAGTGCTGGCGCCACGCCAAACGACACCATATCTGACAAGCTATCATACTCCGCACCAAAAGCGCTTTGCGTGTTGGTCATACGCGCGACACGGCCATCGAGGCCATCCATCACCATGGCAATAAAAATGGCTATGGCTGAAAGCTCAAAATGGCTGTTCATGGCCTGCACTATGGCATAAAAACCTGCAAACAAAGCCGCCGAAGTAAATAAATTAGGTAGCAAGTAAATGCCGCGCATGCGCGTACTGGCGTCATCTGCGGCGCGGCGTACTGGGGTTTGTTTAGGCTCAACCATGGGTTTTATATGTAATCTATTTAATAAATTAGCTTAAGTATAGCAAAAACTAAAGGATAACAAAGGCTTGTGATAATATCGCGGCTGATTATTTAAGTTATCCCTTACAATTTAAAACATGCAATTTACTCTACACAAAACAGATTCTCCTAAAAATGGCCTTGCCCGTCGCGGCACTTTGCACTTGGCGCATGGCGATGTGCAAACGCCAGCCTTTATGCCCGTGGGTACTTACGGCACGGTTAAAGCCATGTCGCCGTTGGAACTGAAAGAAATTAATGCGCACATTGTGTTGGGCAATACCTTTCATTTATGGCTACGCCCAGGCTTAGAAGTGATTGCTGCACACGGTGGGCTGCATAAATTTATGGGCTGGGAGGGTCCTATACTCACGGATTCTGGCGGCTTTCAAGTATTTAGTTTAGGCGCCATGCGTAAAATTAGTGAAGAAGGCGTAAAGTTTCAAAGCCCGATTAATGGCGACACCTGCTTTTTAACGCCAGAAGAATCCATGCGCATTCAAAAAGTGCTGAACAGTGACATTGTGATGATTTTTGACGAATGCACGCCTTTCCCCGCCACGCATTTGGAGGCGCAAAAATCCATGGAGCTTTCGCTACGCTGGGCGAAGCGTAGCAAAGATGCTTTTATCAACTTACAAGGGATCACGATAGAGCAAGCGATGCGCATGCAAGGCGGCAAGGATGAAACAGTGCAGGCAGTACACCAAGTACGACCAGCTGTTGAAGACGTAGCCAACGCCGCTGGCGCGAGCCTTCAAACCAGTGCACTATTTGGGATTATTCAAGGCGGCATGTTCGAAGATTTAAGAGATGTTTCGCTTGCTGGCCTGAAAGATATTGATTTTGACGGATTTGCCATTGGCGGGCTTTCTGTGGGCGAGCCCAAAGAAGATATGCAACGCATTCTTGCGCACACTGCGCCAAAAATGCCGCAAAACAAACCGCGTTATTTAATGGGTGTAGGCACGCCAGAAGACTTGGTCGAAGCGGTTTCGCAAGGCATCGACATGTTCGATTGCGTGATGCCAACGCGCAACGCACGCAACGGTTGGCTGTTTACCCAATATGGTGATATTAAAATTAAAAATGCGGGCTACAAGCAAGATTTAAAGCCTTTGGACGAAGATTGTAGCTGCTACACTTGCCGCAATTTTACACGCGCTTATTTGCACCATTTACATAAAGTAGGCGAGATTTTAGGCGCGCGCCTCAACACCTTTCACAATTTGCATTATTACCAAGTGTTGATGCAAGGCATGCGTGGCGCGATTGAAGCAGGCGAGTTTGAAGCGTTTAAAACAGACTTTAAAACAAAACGCGCGCAAATAAACGCTTAAAAGGGTTTGCATCCTTAGCCACGCCAAACCCTTCGCACACATCAATCACTCGTAGCCTAGCATTGCTTCCCCTGCTCAATCTGTTTCTTTGTGAAACAAAAAATGCCACCTTACATCCGTCTGGTGATACCTCAGCTTTATCAACTGTGCCTTCAGTGATTTGGTACTTCAGCCCATCTGTCCATAGGTATAACCCATATGTTTTTGTTACAAACGCACCAGATTCCAATAAGTTCTTTGCTGCCACCATACCAGCTCGTGTTGGTCTAGCGTGAGTTAAACCGAACTCCATATCAACTAACTTTAGCTTACCTTCAGGGGTGAATAGTTTTATTGTAGGTGTATTTACAGGGATGCCACCACTTGTGCTCATTGTCACATAATCCCCTAACACATAAGCATTAAGCCAATTTACCCAAATGCCATAACCAATATCGTCACTAGGCAAAGCTAACTGAAAATCTAATTTTTGTCCGTCTGCGCGAAAATAAGAATAGGTATAAGACTGGTAATCTAAGCTCCTTACCTCGCTTATGCAACCATGTTCTGTTTTAAGCAAAAACGGATGGGGGGGGATCCCTGCGGCAGACTTTCCTCTTTATCACTTGGGCAACGTCTTGGCGGTTTTGGTTGTTTGTGTTGATAATAAGTCTCTGGCACTTCACTGCCCAATGAACCTTTTAGTAGTTCTCTATAGTTTTCTGATGAAGCGCCTTTAACTATCACATCTTTTAAAAGTATAGTAACAACACCATCTATTGAATTAGAAAACTTCCCTTTTCGGTAAAACTCTGTCTTTTTTGTGTTTACATTAAAAATAACCACCTGACTTCCCTCATCAAAATGGTGAATAATTTTATCAGCCAGTTCTTCCCGTCGATAGCTCTCAGAACTAGTATAGGTGCTAAAAATAATTTTCTCTGAATTAACCCATGCCATTGAAGGAGCATCCCAGCCTACTTCACCCTCAGCCTCTAAATACGGAAGGATTTTTCTTTGTTCAACTACGGTGCTGTCAGCATGTGCAACTAGAATGGCTAGCGTATTCACCCCAACAATCAAAATTAGGCTCAATATTATTTTAATTCTCATACGCTAAGTCTAACAAACAATCTTAGTAATTGCACTTGATGCTAGTCATGCTAACAAAGCCAAGTCTGTGTTAAAATGCGCCACTATTTAAACCACAACTTTTTAAGGCTTTTAGCATGTTGAACAATTTATTTATTAGTAACGCATACGCAGCATCAGCCGCGCCAGGTGGCGATTTAATGAGCTTTTTACCGATTATTTTTATCTTCGTATTGTTCTACTTCATGCTGATTCGCCCGCAAATGAAGACGGCGAAATTGCAAAAAGCCATGATTGATGCACTTAAAGCAGGCGATGAAGTAGCAACCGTTGGCGGCGTAATTGGTAAAGTGACTAAAGTGGGTGATAACTTTGTGAGCATAGAAATTGGCACCAACACCGTGATTAACGTACAAAAACATGCGGTACAAACCTTGTTGCCACCTGGCACCATTAAATCTATATAAATTTCAAATCGTAAAACTATTAAGCCGCTAAACTTATGAACCGTTACCCTACCTGGAAATACATACTAGTTGCCGTAGTCATTTTAATTGGGCTGTTGTACACCATCCCCAATTTTTATGGTGAATCGCCTGCTGTGCAAATTTCACCTGCCAAGTCTTCACTTAAAGCTAACCCTGAGCTTTTGAAAAAAGTGGAGGCCACATTACAACTGGCTAACATTAAGTTTGACGGCATATTTTTAGATGCTAGCGGCGTGAAGGTGCGTTTCGAGAGCTCCGAAGAGCAAATTAAAGCCAAAGACAAACTGATTGCTAACTTGGGTAAAGATTATACCGTTGCTTTAAATCTACTCTCACAAACGCCAAACTGGCTGCTGGGTATTGGTGCAAAGCCGATGTATTTGGGCTTAGACTTACGTGGCGGTGTGCACTTTTTACTGCAAGTAGATATGAAAGCCGCTCTAGATAAGGCTGCCGAGAG
>JANNFN010000140.1:0-16227 GCA_031379885.1 Methylotenera sp. | reverse complement strand
GAAGCTTAGCTCGGCATTGCCTTGTGCATTGCTGCCGTCAGGTTTCACCGAATTTGACACCATCCCATATACAGTTTCCACGTATATGGCACATTTACATATGAGTCCGCTGCTCTAACCAAGCATGAGCTAAGGGGCCGTAAACTTACATCGTGGGTATTTATAACATCTACCCACATTTATTCTTTTCTGAAACTACTTCCTTAATGCTGTTTCGGTATTACAAATTACTTTTTACTACTTTATGCGCCTAAGCACATGAAAATTTTCAACTAACTCCCCCGCCGAATTTTAGAGCATCGGATTATGAGTCCGCTGCTCTAACCAAGCATGAGCTAAGGGGCCGAATGTTTATTTTTAGCCAACCTGACTTTGTCAAACTTCGCTAGCCGTATAACACATACTGTCTTCGCTCGTTTTTCGTATCAGTTTGGTTAAAAAATAAACATTTAAACTTAATAATTCTTAATCTTGACCAGTTTCCAAGAAGCTGCGTAAGCGCTCAGAGCGCGTAGGGTGACGCAGTTTACGTAACGCTTTAGCCTCAATTTGGCGAATGCGCTCACGCGTGACATCAAACTGCTTACCTACTTCTTCCAAGGTGTGATCTGTATTCATCTCTATACCAAATCGCATGCGCAACACTTTTGCTTCGCGCGGCGTAAGTGATTCTAAAACCTCACTGGTAGCGTCACGCAGGCTTGCGTACACTGCAGCTTCCATAGGCGCCAAGGTTGCATTGTCTTCAATAAAATCACCTAAGTGAGAGTCTTCATCATCGCCAATTGGTGTTTCCATTGAGATAGGCTCTTTACTGATTTTTAAGATTTTGCGAATCTTATCTTCTGGCATTTCCATTTTTTCGGCCAACGTCGCTGGGTCTGGCTCTATACCTGTTTCTTGCAAAATCTGTCTACTGATACGATTCATTTTGTTAATCGTTTCAATCATGTGCACTGGTATACGAATGGTACGTGCCTGATCGGCAATAGAACGTGTAATCGCCTGACGAATCCACCATGTTGCATAGGTTGAGAATTTAAAACCACGACGGTATTCAAACTTATCAACCGCCTTCATCAAGCCGATATTACCTTCTTGAATCAAGTCTAAAAACTGCAAGCCACGGTTAGTATATTTTTTTGCAATCGATATCACCAAACGTAAGTTAGCCTCAATCATTTCGCGTTTAGCACGACGTGCACGTGCCTCGCCCGTGGTCATTTGCTTGTTGATTTCTTTTAATTCCTTAATTGGAATCCCAACTTTATTTTCCAACGCAATCAGTCTATCTTGTTGATCTACAATAGAATGTTTGTATCGAACTAAACGCTCAATATAGGGCTTTTCGAGGCGTAATTCGCCATCTAACCAGCTCAAATCAATTTCGTTGCCAGGGAAGCTCTTAATAAAATGCGTGCGCGGCATACCTGATTTATCCACACAGAAATCCATTACTTTACGCTCATGTCCACGCACTTCTTCTACTAAAATACGCACTTGTTCGCACAATGCCTCTACTTGTTTGGCCGAGAACCTAAACGCAGTAAGCTCTTCTAGCACAGATTCATGTAGTTTTTTATATTTAGGATCTTGCGAGCCAGACTGTTCACGAATGGTGTTCATTTCAGTATTGGCTTTGCGAATCACTGCAAAACGTTTAAGCACTTCTTCTTTTAATTTTGCCAGCGCCTCTGCTGAGATAGCGGCTGCTTTTGCACCATCTTCATCATCGCCTTCATCTTCGTCGGCCTCAATCACTTCTTCTTCAGCCGCCTCGGCCGCTATAGTATCTTCTAAACCAATATCACTATCAATCAAGCCATCTACCAAATCATCTACACTAATTTCGTCTTTTTCAACTTGTTCCACCATCGCCAATAATTGGGCAATCGTGGTAGGGCATGCCGCAATGGCTTGCACCATGTGTTTAAGGCCATCTTCAATACGGCGCGCAATTTCAATTTCGCTTTCACGCGTCAACAAATCTACCGTGCCCATCTCGCGCATATACATACGCACTGGGTCGGTGGTACGGCCGAAATCTGAATCCACTGTAGCAAGCGCTTGCTCAGCCTCTTCCACCGCATCTTCATCCGTTACAGGTGGCGGAGCATCTGACATCAACAACACTTCGGCATCAGGTGCTTCTTCGTACACCTGAATGCCCATATCGTTGATCATGCCGATAATGCCATCGATTTGCTCAGAATTTTGCACATCATCTGGCAAATGGTCATTAATTTCAGCGTAAGTTAAATAACCACGCTCTTTGCCCAAAATGATGAGCGATTTTAGGCGCGAGCGGCGTGCTTCTGCATCCATCGCAAGTGCCGCTGGGTCTTGTGCTGCTTCTTGAGCAAGCTTTAAGCGCTCTTTTTCTAATGTTTTATCTGATTTTGGTCTGGCCATGCCTGATCCTATTCTGAATGTCGCGCAATTACGGAAACCCGCGATTATACCTCAAATTGCCTCTAAATTTAAGCAAATTCTGCTTAACTTTTAATCAAGTTGCCTGATAGAGCATTGATTTTATTTTAAGTTTTTTTAGTTCTAATATTTTGAAGAATTTCACGCTCTTCATCGGCCATTGCGCTAGATGGTTTTTCGTTTACTGAATCTAGCAACCTAGTATTACTTTTCTTTTGATAATCTAATGATAATTGGGTACGTGCACCCTCAAATTCAAGTGAAAGATCCAACTTTTCATCTAATAAGTGTAATTCGCGCTGAATTTCTTGCAGCAATCGTGGGTCAACTTGCGATTCAATGGTATGCAATAAAGTTGCTGGCTTCGATTGAGGCTGCTCGAGAGCCGCATGGATACTGGCTTGCAGGAGCACGTCTTCCTCAGAAAATCCTTTCGAAAAACTTAAATGCTCAGTTTTTGCTAAACTCGGTTGCATCAGCAACATTAATACAAAACGCTTTTTAATCGAGAGCGGCGCGCGCGATTGTTTTTGAGTTGCCTTCACAGGTGGCCGATTTGCTGCAGGCAACTTTAGCAAACTTTGCATTTCCGACTCGCTCACATCTGCCAGCTCTGCAATACGTTTACGCATCATTAACGAAAATTTTGGCGCGATAATTTGCCGCAGAATCGGCTCGGCATCGTTTAAAAACTTCACTTTGTCTTCTTGCGCATTCAGTGGATTTTCTTCACTTAAATGCTGCACAATATATTGCGAAAGCGGCATAGCGGCTTGCATTTCTGCCTCAAATTTTTCTTTACCAAATTCACGTACATAAGAGTCAGGATCATGCTCTTTTGGCAGAAACAAAAAGCGTAATTTCAACCCGTCCGTTAAAGCAGGCAGGGCGTTCATCGCTGCGCGCCAAGCAGCAGTGCGGCCTGCATTATCGCCATCAAAACAAAATACAATTTCATCTGTTTGGCGCATGAGTTTAGTAATATGAAACGGCGTGGTTGCAGTGCCTAGTGCTGCAACCGCATATTCAATACCGTATTGCGCAAGCGCCGCCACATCCATGTAACCTTCTACCACCAAGGCGCGGCCTGCATCGCGTATGGCGCGGCGCGCTACAAACAAACCATATAACTCATGGCCTTTTTGAAACAGCGGCGTTTCAGGCGAGTTGTAATATTTAGGCGTGTCATCTGGGTTGATGACGCGCCCGCCAAAGCCAATCACTTGACCTTTTTGGTCGTGAATCGGGAACATAATACGGTCGCGAAAGCGGTCGTACCTTTTGCCTTGATCATTTTCCACCACTAAGCCCGCGGTTTGCAAAGCTTCATTGTCATAATTAGCAAACACGCTTTGCAAATTTTGCCAACCAGCAGGCGCATAGCCAATTTGAAATTTCGCAGCAATTATTCCGCTTAAACCTCGCGCTTTTAAATAATCAATCGCGCGCGCTGATTTTTTTAACTCGGCTTTGTAATAATTGGCTGCTTGTTGCAAGCTTTCTTGCAAACCTAGTTTAATCGTTTTATTTTGCGCATCAGCTTCGCGCGATTGCGGCGTAGAATCTTCTTTCGGCACTATCATACCGACATTCTTGGCTAAATCGTGAATCGCTTCGATAAAGCTCAAACCCGCATATTCCATCAAAAAGCCAATCGCTGTGCCGTGCGCACCGCAACCAAAGCAATGGTAAAACTGCTTGGTAGGGCTTACGGTAAAGCTAGGGGATTTTTCATTATGAAACGGGCAACAAGCAGAATAATTCGCGCCCGCTTTTTTAAGCGGAACACTTTTATCGATCACATCGACGATGTCGACGCGGTTTAATAACTCTTGAATAAAACTTTCAGGTATCAAAATTAAGTTTTCTGCATTTACCAAGCTTATAGTGATTTTAGACTAATTTACAAAACAAAAAAGGAGCTTTCGCTCCTTAATTTTTACAACAATTTTTTTAGCTTAATTTGCTTTTAATAAGGCCAGAAACCTTACCCATATCGGCCATACCAGCCACTAGCGGCTTCACCAGCCCAACCACTTTGCCCATATCTTTTGCGCCTTGCGCGCCAGTATCGGCAATTACTTGCGTAATGATTTGGTTGATTTCGTCATCACTCATTTGTTTCGGCATATAAGTTTGCAACACGCTGACTTCAAATTTTTCAATATCAGCTAAATCTGTTCTTTTGGCAGACTCAAACGCAGCGATAGAATCGCGACGTTGTTTGAGCATTTTTTCGATAATGCTAATAATATCGGCATCAGTCAATTCAATACGCTCATCGACTTCACGTTGCTTCATTGCAGATAATAGCAATCGCACAGCACCTAATCGCGCTGTTTCTTTGGCGCGCATGGCACTTTTCATGTCTTCGGTAATTTGGTTTTTGAGGCTCATTTGGTGCTGCTTAAACTTAAATTAAGCGTTTTTACTGATGTATTTATCAAAATTGGCTGAATAATCCGCCACATTTTCGGTAAGCGCTAATTTGTATTGGCTTACAAAATATTCAATCGCAGCATCTTTTTCGGTTTCAAAAGCTTCTTTGGTGCCGCATTGCGATGCGATAACAAACGCATTAAAACGCGCAGAAGCATAAGCAAAACCTGCACTGACTACGCCGCGCTCGGTATCGTTTTGATTATTGGCATGACCAATAAAGCTATCGGCAACGCGCCAGAATGCATCATCTGGCTTTGCTTGTGAATCAGCCATGTAAGTTAGTACAGTTTAGCTGGAAGCGTTTGATTGCGTAAACGACGATATTGGCGTTTAACTGCAGCGGCTGCTTTACGTTTACGTTCCCAAGTTGGTTTTTCGTAAAATTCGCGCGCGCGCAAGTCGTTCAACAAACCAGTTTTTTCGATTAGACGTTTAAAACGGCGCAGGGCAACGTCAAACGGCTCATTTTCTTTTACACGTACACTAGACATTCGTTCTCTCTTTGCGGTCAATAGCTCTCAAGTGAAACAAACAGTTTCAACAAACTCGAGAAAAGTCCGCCATTTTAATCGTATAATGCCTTTTATTCAACTACTTTAATGTTTTTCAATCACTTTTATGTCTTTTTGCGTAAAAGCTTCTCATAGGCAATTATTTGTTGGGCATTCATGTTAGTACTTGGCTTTGAATCCTCTTGTGACGAGACAGGTGTTGCGCTTTACGACACCGAACTTGGGCTGCTTTCGCATGCGCTACACTCGCAAGTAGAAATGCACGCAGAGTTTGGCGGCGTAGTGCCAGAGCTCGCCTCCAGAGACCATATTCGGCGCGCCTTGCCGCTAACTGAATTGGTGCTAAAAAACGCCAATAAAACACTTAAAGATGTGCAAGGCATTGCTTACACACAAGGCCCAGGCTTGGCTGGCGCGTTGTTGGTTGGCACCAGCATTGCGCAATCACTGGCTTTTTCTTTAAATATTCCCAGCGTCGGCGTACATCATTTAGAAGGCCATTTACTGGCGCCTTTGTTAGAAGACAATCCACCACAATTTCCGTTTGTCGCACTACTGGTTTCGGGCGGGCACAGCCAACTAATGCGCGTCGATGGCGTTGGCGAATACCAATTATTAGGCGATACGTTGGATGACGCGGCGGGCGAAGCGTTTGATAAAACTGCAAAATTACTCGGTTTGGGCTACCCTGGAGGCCCAGCATTAGCGAGGCTTGCAGAGCAGGGGGGAGCACGCTTTAAATTGCCTCGACCGATGTTAAATAGCAAAGATTTAAACTTTAGCTTTAGCGGCTTAAAAACTGCGGTACTCACCTTAGTAAATCAGCAAGGACTAAACTCTCAGCCCCGGCTCGAAAACGAGACAAGGCGACAACAAGCGAGCGCGGCAGACAGCACACAAAGTGCGGCCACGAGCGAGCGAGGCGGTCAACGCAGTATTGTTGATGAGATGGCGCTGAGAGCTGATATCGCTTGGGAGTTTCAAGAAGCCGTCACCGAAATTTTAACGGTCAAATGTATGAGTGCATTGCGTGAAACGGGTTTAGATAGCCTAGTTGTATCTGGCGGCGTCGGCGCGAATACTCGGTTGCGCGAGCGGCTAAACGCAGCGACCAAGAAAAAATTATGTAAAGTGAGTTATCCGCGCTTAGAATTTTGCACCGATAACGGCGCGATGATTGCATTTGCAGGGGCTTTAAGATTAGAAGCTATGCGGCTAAAATCTACCGCCCTGCAAGCCAATAACCACGCGGTGTTAGGTAATTACGCTTTTAGCGTAAAACCAAGATGGGACTTAGCGGAGCTAACCAAACCGTAAATTCTAGCTGCAAAAACCTTAGTTTTTCCTTTTAAAGGCGGATTCTGTGCCTGCAAGCAACTTTTGAATGTTCGTTTTATGGCGCCAAATCAGCATTACCGCCATCACTAGCACCATTAATACATAATCTTTGTAGGGCAATAAAAACCCAGCAGCAAAAAGTGGTGACAGCGCTGCCGCCACAATAGCCGAAAGTGAAGAAATGCGACTGATGGCAAACACCACCAGCCAAGTAAGCAAACAAGCCAAACCTAGCCAAAGCGAAACCGCAAACATCACGCCCAGCGCGGTGGCTACGCCTTTACCGCCTTTAAATTTGTGATAAATAGGAAACAAATGCCCGAAAAATACCGCCAAACCAACGGCTGCGATTACCCACATTAACATGTCAGATTGCAATGCCAACCAAACGGGTAGCCAGCCTTTAAACGCATCACCCAGCAGCGTTAAAATAGCAGGCAATTTTTTGCCGCTACGCGCAATATTGGTGGCACCAATATTGCCAGAGCCCACGGTGCGCGGGTCTGGCAGGCCGAAAAGCTTGCTGAATATAATGCCAAACGAAATTGAGCCGATGAGATACGCGGCGACAATCCAAACTACTGGTACCAAAGTCACGGGAATAAAACCTAACTCATTCATATCAAGTTGCTCTAAAATGATTTAATACTATTTTATACGATAATTGTTAAAGCTATGGACACCATTTTTATATCGGAACTCAAAGTAAAAACCAAACTTGGCGTACCCGAGTGGGAACGCATGGTGCCGCAAACCATTATTTTGGATATTGAAATTGGCTATGAATTAAGCAAATCGTGCAAGAGCGACGCCATTACCGACACCATCGATTACGGGCAAGTGGTTGCGCGCATCCGTGAGACTTTAACTGAACATAGCTTTCAACTGGTCGAAGCCTTGGCCGAGCATGTTTGCCAATTGATTTTAAAAGAATTTAAAGCGGAAAGTGTGAAAATAAAAGTCGCCAAACCTGGCATATTGGCGGGGTTAAAGGCGTTGGGGGTGGAAATTGAAAGAAAATAAATTTAATTAAAATGCCTACTCAAATTGAAAAACTTCAAGCACATACTGGACATTTATTAGATGGCTTTATAACTTTGCGAGAAAGATATGCAATGTTGAGGCCAATGCTACATGACAAAGAAGTAGTTAAAAATAAAGGCTCAAAAAAGCAGTATCGAGGATTTATTATTCTTCGGAATGTACTTTTTCTATCTAGCTGCCAACTTATTGCAAATCTATGCTTTGATAGAGATAATAAATGTCCTAGCATTAGTCAAATTGTAGAAAAACTGAAAAACGAGGCACTTCGTAAGCAATTAAAAGAAGTTTACGCGCTACCAAGAAGAATAATTAGCGACAACGAGGACCCCGATATTTTAGAGATGTGGAAGCAAATAGAAGCCGAAGATCAAATTAAGCATAGAATTGAGTTTGACGAATTTTATAATGAATTATTGCTGCTTTGGGCAAATTTAAAAGTCTCAAAATCCGCACTTTCATTAGCAAAAATTAGAAACAGTGTAGCTGCACATTACGGCGTAGATTTAGTTGACGGTGAGTATAAGTTATTCGACATAGGTTCTCTTAATTTAAAATGGGACGACATTTTAGACACAATCTCAGCCATGCAAAAAATTATTGATTTAATCAATTTAATTGTTAGAAATGCTGGCTATAGCTGGGAAACTTTAGATGAAATTCTCAGCAAAACTACAAATGATTACTGGGAAATTTCACTACCCACTGCTTAACCCCTTGCCGCGCTTTCGGCTTGAGCGGCAGTCCACGTAGGACGGATGAGCGTAGCGCTATCCGCCCTACAGCCCAATATCCATGAGCCTCTCAGCCCGATGCTTTTGCCAATAAAAACCTGTATGATGGTTTTTATGAAAAACTTACACATCAAAAATTATTTCTTAGCGCTGCTGCTTACACTTACGGTAGCGCCCTTAACCGCTTGCGATGGCAACAAACATGATGCGGGTAAAAGCTCGCCTGACGACAATCTTAAAGTGGTGATTATCCGCCATGGCGAAAAACCGAAAGATGGCGATAACTTATCTTGCCAAGGGCAAAATCGTGCATTGCAGTTGGTTGCGGTGTTGCATGAAAAATTAAATTTGCTGGATTATATTTATGTGCCCGCGCTGAAAAGTGATGACTCCACCAAACATAGCAGAATGTTTCAAACCATTAGCCCGTTTGCCATTAAATATAACGTGCCGATTAACAGCAAATATAGCGCGGATGAAAATGAAAAAATTGCCAAGAGTATGTTTAAAAAAACCGGCACGGTATTGATGGTGTGGGAGCATACCGCTATTCAACAATTGGCGAATACACTTGGTGTTGATAGCCCGCCGCAATGGGATGATGCAGATTTTGATGGCATTTGGGTGATTAGTTATCACGATGGTAAAGCCAAACTGATATGGACAAGGAAGGGTTAAATCCATCTCCAGCATGTAATTATTAGTATGGGTTATCCCCTTGGGTGATGCACACTATGCAATTGCTTCAAGCGTTCTCGCGCCACGTGCGTATAAATCTGCGTGGTAGAAATATCCGCATGCCCCAACAACATTTGCACCACGCGCAAATCTGCGCCATGGTTGAGTAAATGCGTAGCAAACGCATGTCGTAACACATGCGGGCTCATGTGCTTGCTGATGCCCGCTATTAGCGCATAACGTTTGATTAAATACCAAAAAGCTTGCCGCGTCATGGCACTTGCGCGGGCTGTGACAAATAGCGCGTCACTCATACGTTTTTGCAAAATCTCCGGCCGCGCATGTTTTAAATATTTATCTATCCAATCTGCCGCTTCTTGCCCCATCGGGACTAATCTGGTCTTGCTACCTTTGCCTGTTACGCGCACTACGCCATCTTGCGTGCTGACTTCGTTTACTTTCACAGTCACCAACTCACTCACGCGCAAGCCGCTTGCATAAAGGAGTTCCAGCATGGCTCTATCACGCAAGCCAATAGAATCAAGGATGTTGGGCGCATTGAGCAAATCTTCCACTTCTTGCTCATTTAAGCTTTTGGGCAAGCTGCGTGGCAATTTTGGCGATTCGATTTGCAGCGTTGGATCAGTGTTAATTAAATTCTCTCGCAAGGCATAGCGATAAAAGCGCCGCATGCTGGCAATTAGCCTGCTGATGCTGCGCGGTTTGCTTTGTGGAAATTTTACGGCTAAATATTGCTGAATATCGGCTTGGTTGGCGCTTAAAATGGTTTTATGCTGATTACCGAGCCAAGTGCTGAATAGGGTTAAATCGGCACGGTAACTCTCAAGTGTATTTTTAGATAGTCCATCTTCTAGCCAAAGATGATCGATAAAAGTATCGAGTTGGCTAAATTCATTTGCTTCCTGACTTTCAGTCAAGTTGCTTTGGCCTTATTAACTTATCTTGCTTAAAAGCCACGCCTTCGTGTTTTAGCAACCAAGTTTTTATTTTTAAGCCATCTTTATTGCCTTGCATAAAGCCACCCAAACCGTTTTTGGCCACCACGCGATGACAAGGCACCACCAGAGGCAAATTATTAGCGCCACAAGCGTTAGCTACCGCGCGTGGGCCAGAGCCAATTTGCGTTGCAATCTCACCATAAGTGAGCACTTGCCCACATGGAATGGCGCTAATAGCCTGCCATACACGGCGTTGAAACGGCGTGCCTTTAAACACCAATGGCAAGTTAAAATCATTGTGCGCATTGCTAAAATAAGCCTCTATTTGACTAACAACTTTAGCCGCAGTTTTATTTTCTGCAGTTTTTTTGGCATGCTTTTGTGATAATAATTCAATGGCTACTTGAACGCCTTGCACTGATATGCCAACAGCGCCAAACGGCACTGTAATAACCGCATCATACTGAAGTGGGTGCTTGTTTTTTAGCATACATTGAATTCTTAATATTGATATGCTAATTAAACTTGAATTTTAAATGCAATGCAAATAACTAATGATTATAAAGACAAAAGCCCCAAAACTTTTTAAAGGTTTTGAGGCTTTTTAATGTCGCTTAAATTTATTCTGCTGCTGGCACTTCTGGCGGCATTACTTCTTTTTCGCGCGCGATTAGTTTCTCTTTAATACGTGCAGATTTACCTGAACGCTCACGCAAGTAGTAAAGTTTAGCGCGGCGAACATCACCACGGCGTTTTACTTCGATATTTGCGATGGCTGGTGAATAAGTTTGGAACGTACGTTCTACTCCTTCGCCAGATGAAATTTTACGTACGATGAATGATGAATTTAAACCACGGTTGCGGATTGCAATGACCACGCCTTCGTAAGCCTGCACACGTTTACGCGTACCTTCCACCACGTTTACACCAACCACGACGGTGTCGCCTGGGGCGAAATTAGGAACTTTTTTGCCTAAACGGGCAATTTCTTCCTCTTCCAACATTTTAATAATATCTGCCATTTTGTTATCCCTTACGGGTTCCTTTTAGTTATGAAGATGCTTGTTCCTGCTCACTGATAATTTCCTGTAGCAGTCGTGCTTCCTCTTTCGTCAACGACCTTGCGGCCAATAAATCCGGGCGTTTTGCCCTTGTTAGCAATAACGATTGTTTCAATCGCCATTCTCTAATTTTTGCGTGATTACCTGATAATAAAACCTCAGGCACACTTTTATTCTCATACACTTCTGGCCTAGTATAGTGCGGGCAATCTAGCAATCCGTTTACAAACGAATCTTCAACCGCTGAATCTGCATCACCTAATGCACCTGGCAATTGCCTCACCACTGCATCTATTAGCGCCATGGCGGGCAATTCACCGCCACTTAATACGTAATCGCCAATCGAGATTTCCTCGTCTACTAGCGCGTCTAACAAACGTTCATCTACACCTTCGTAGCGGCTAGCCAATAAAATCAAACCCTTTTCTTGGCTCAACTGCATGACTTTTTTGTGCGTCAACTTTACGCCGCGTGGCGACAAATGAATTACCTTAGCACCCGCATTTACCGCTGTTGCAACTTTAATCGCTTTTTCTAGTGGCTCGGCCAGCATTACCATGCCAGGGCCGCCGCCATACGGCCTATCATCCACCGTTTTGTGATTATCCTGCGTAAACTCACGCGGGTTAATCAGGTTCAAACTATAAATCTTGCGCTCTAATGCTCTGCTCGTGATGCCATGTTTAGTGATGGCATCAAACATTTCTGGAAACAGGCTGATGACATCGAACTTCAATTAAAACCCAGCATCATCAAAATTCCGCATCCCAGTCTAACAGCATTGTTTTTGCGTCTAAATCTACTTCTAAAATCACTTGGGCGATGTAGGGAATCAAACGTTCTAGCCCACTATCACTTTTAGCTACAACCACATCATTCGCGCCGGTAGCAAATACATCCGTTATTTTGCCAAAATCTACATCTTGCAGATTCTTCACGCTCAGCCCGATTAAATCAGACCAGTAATATTCTTCATTTTCCAGCTTTGGTAGCAATGCTCTAGGAACCGCAATCTGCTTACTTTTGCAGGCAGCCGCCTCATCGCGGTCATCAATGCCTTGCAACTTGACCACCAATACATCGTTATGGATTTTTGCTTCTTTAACAGCCAGCTCGCGCCAATCGTTACCTTTGCCGATCCACCACGTTTTATAATCCAGCAAACTATCAAAGACTTCGGTATCGGGTACTATTTTAAGCCACCCAAAAACGCCGTAGGGCGCAACCACGCGCCCCATAACAACCAAATCGTTCTTTTCATCCATTGCTTAAGACCGCCTTAAGCCCAGAGTAAAAGTAAGTTGAGTCTTACGCGTCAGCTGCTGGCGTTTCTACTGGAGCTTCGGCTTCAGCAACAACTTCTGCTGCAGCTTCTTCCTTAGCCGCTACTTCTGCTGGTGCTTCAACTTCTGCGGCTGGTGCTTCTTCAACCACTGCAGCGGCTTCGGCAGCTTTGGCTGCTTCTGCTGCTTTTTCAGCATCGGCGGCGGCTTTAGCATCTGCTTCAGCTTTTGCAGCAGCGGCTGCAGCTTTTACTTTTTCAGCTTCGGCAGCAACTGCTTTTGCTTTATTTGCGTCTGCTTTTGCAGCATCTTTAGCTTTAGCGGCAATCATTGCCTCAGGGCCTTTGGCGTGCATTTTAAACAAACGCGCAACAGTGTCTGACATTTGCGCGCCATTGCCTGTCCAATGTTGAATGCGCGCATCATCAATACGCAAGCCTTCTACATTAGCTTTGGCAGATGGGTTATAAAACCCGACACGCTCAATAAAGCGGCCATCGCGACGATTGCGCGAATCAGCAACTACAACGTTGTAAAATGGGTTCTTTTTAGAGCCACCACGTGATAAACGAATAACGACCATAATCTTGTTCTCTATAAACTCTGACAGAAAGGCGCGGATTATACGCCAAAAATAGGCAAGCCTGCAAGCAGTAAAATACGCTTTTATTGAGTTTTACGCTGCATAACGAGTAGGGTCGGTAATACCCGCTTTTGCAAAACCCTCGCGACGCAAGCGACACGAATCGCATTTGCCGCAAGCTTCGCCATTTTCATTCGCTTGATAACATGAAACCGTTGCTCTGTAAGGCACGTCCAGCTTGCCTCCCAGAGCAATGATTTGCGCTTTTGTCATATCAATTAATGGCGCATGCACGGTGATTTTCTTGCCTTCAACCGCGCTTTTAGTAGCTAAATTCGCCATTTCTTGAAAAGCCTGCACATACTCGCCACGACAATCGGGGTAGCCCGAATAATCCAAGGCATTAACTCCGATAAAAATATCTTGTGCGCATAACACTTCTGCCCACGCCAAAGCCAACGAAAGCATAATGGTGTTGCGCGCTGGCACGTAAGTCACAGGAATGCCCGCTGGGATTGGATTAGCGCCACTTTCTGGCACGTCAATCGCGTTATCTGTCAGCGCAGAACCACCAAATAAACTTAAATCCAAATTCACAGTTTTATGCTGTTTTGCACCTAGGCTGGATGCTATATTCTGCGCGGCTTGTAGCTCGGCAATATGACGCTGATGATAATCCAAACTTAAACAATAACATTCAAAACCTTGCGATTTGGCAATCGCCAAGCAAGTTGCGGAATCGAGCCCGCCAGAAAGAAGTACAACGGCTTTTTTTGTCATACGCCCTGCTTCTCGCCCCACAATATCTTATGTAACTGAATTTGCATTCTAACAGGCAATTTATCTGCTAATACCCAGCCAGCCAGCGCTTCGGCGCTTAAATCATGATAGCTAGGTGAAAACAAAATCGGGCATTTTTCTGTTAATTTGAGTTCGGTAATTTTGGCTTTTGCCCAATCGTAATCGGCACGATTGCACAGCACAAATTTGATTTCGTCTAATGCTTTGATGGAATCAACATTTGTCCAAAGCATGTTTTTTTCTTCATTGGATGCAGGCGTTTTAATATCTAAAATAATGGAAACGCGCACATCTACAGGCTTAATATCCATCGCACCGCCCGTTTCGAGCGATACGCTATAACCCTCATCGCATAAGGCTTGCAGTAATACATAACATTCTTTTTGCGCGAGTGGTTCGCCGCCAGTGACGGTCACATATTTCGTGCCAAACTCAGCTACTTTTTGCAAAATTTCCGCAATTTCCATGTTGCCACCGCCACTAAATGCATAAGCGGTATCGCAATAAGTGCAGCGCATCGGGCAGCCGGTGAGGCGCACAAACACTGTTGGTAAACCGATGCGCGAGGTTTCGCCCTGCAGCGAGTGGAAAATTTCGTAGATTTTTAATGCCATAAGTTCTAAATAAAAAACGCCAACTCTTAAGTTGGCGCTATTTTACCGCTAATATTGTTTAATAATTAAGGTTTTATTTAATCGCTTCAAGCGCTTTCAACCGTTTTTGTGCGTTAGGCGTCACTACAGCGTCTGGATGTTTCGCAATTAAATCACGCAATGTTTTCTTCGCGCTGGTGACTTGCCCAAGCTGAATTTGGCTGTTGGCCATATTAAACATCGCATCTGGCACTTTGGCACTTTCTGGGTGTAAATCAAGCACTTTTTGTTGCGTGGCGATAGCCGATTTATAGTTTTTTAGAGCAAACTGGCTGTAACCCATACCGTAAAGCGCATCTGGTGCAAGCTTGCTGTTAGGATATTCTTTTAAAAAACTATCAAACGCAGCGAACGCTTCTTTGTGTTTGGCAGATTTACTTAAAGCATCAGCATCAGCAAAAGCTTTTACATCTTTCTCTTCTGCAGCTGGTTGCACTGGCGTTGCGGCAGGCGCTTCTGTAGCTGCTACTGGTGCGCCACTTTCTAACTTGCGCAGACGTGTATCAGTATCAGTATATAAATCTTTTTGTCTTTGCTGTGTGGTTTCTAAGCCGTGCGAAGCCACTTCTAAATCACCTTTTAAATTAGCCACTTCTTGCTTTAGCGCTTCGATTTGATTGTGCATATCGGCCAAACCTTGGCCTTGCACCACCGCCTCAATCGCCACGATACGCTTTTCAAGCTTAGCAATCGCTGCCATGCTAGCATCGTGGTTGGCTTGTTGCTTGGCCTCAAGCTCCACAATCTTTTTGCGTGCCTCTTTGTCGTCAAACAAAGCAGCGTGGGCGGGGTTAAAAGGGCTAAGCGCAAATAGGCTTAGCCCAACAAACGCTAACTTTTTCATTGCCAACATGCTTTAATCGCCTTCGTGCACAATATCAGCGCGACGATTTTGCCCAAAACAAGCTTCATCCGCACAATTTTGCGTTGCCTTTTCTTCGCCGTAACTCACTGTTTCTATTTGACTATCTTTTACGCCCAGCAAATTTAGCGCTTGTTTTACTGCTACTGAGCGGCGTTGACCCAACGATAAATTGTATTCGCGCGTGCCACGCTCATCGGTATTGCCTTGCACGATCATTTTGGCGCTGGCGTTTGCCAGCAAGTATTTAGCGTGCGCCTCAATCAGCGGACGGTATTCAGCTTTAATTGCATCGCTATCGTAATCAAAATAAATGTTACGTTTTGAAAGAATATTGTTAGGGTCTTTCAGCGGATTATTGCCTGCACTATTCGCATTGCTATCAATCACCACTTCTTTCACGCCGCCTGTATCGGCGCCAGTGCCTGCGGATGGCGCAGTAGTTGTTGCACCTGGACTTTTGTCCTCTACTTTGGCTGGGGCGATTGGTGTGCTTTTACAAGCCACCAAGAATATTGAAGCCACCGCAATAGCGATTAATTTTGCATTTAGATTTTGTTTTAAATTCATAGCTTTCTCCTGTTATCTCCCGAATTGGGTTAATTTGATACTAATTTATCTGACTTTTAATTATTAAGCGGTCCCCAGGCTGGTTCACGCACATCACCGCCTGTGGCATCGTTTAAACGCTGACGTACTTTACCATCACTAGAAACTGCAGCCAATGCGCCGCGGCCACGCACCTTGGTTGCGTATAAAATCACACGGCCATTCGGCGCAAAACTGGGCGATTCATCTTGTGAGCCTTCGCTTAACAATTGCACTTGCCCGCTGGCTAAATCGTGCAGCG
>JANNFN010000106.1:0-12437 GCA_031379885.1 Methylotenera sp. | reverse complement strand
TTGCAATTGTGGAATCATTTCTGGTTGACGCGCTGCGCCTTCCAAAAAGCTTGCGCACATAATACCAATACCGATACAAGCACCTGCAGCGCCCAAACCAATAATTAAACCAATACCAATGCCTGTGTAGGCTTGAATCATTGCTAATGCATCCATTTTATTACCCTCTCAAAAATTAAACTTACAACTAAAACTACTGATAAAAATAAAACTACTAAAAATTAAACACCTTAAAACTAATGTGATTCATGCGCCATGGCTAAATAAACCACCGTCAACATCATGAAAATAAACGCTTGTAGCACCACAATTAAAATATGGAATATTGACCAGCCAGCACCTAAAATTGCGCCAAAAAACGCACCGGTTAACCCAGTAGCTGCCCAAAGACCTAATAATAAGAAAATCACCTCTCCCGCATACATATTGCCGAACAACCGTAATGAATGTGAAAGTGGTTTTGAAATATACTCAATCATATTAAAAGCAAAATTTGCTACAAATAATAACGGGCTTAATAACAAACCAAGATAGCCTAGCGCGCTTTTTGGTTTGAAGAATTTAGCGCCGCCAAAAGGAGCATAAAATAATTCATGCACCCAACCGCCTAACCCTTTTGCTTTAATAGAGAAAAAAATCATGAGGAACCACACAGCAAGCGCCAAGGCAAACGTAGTATTGATATCTGAAGTAGGAACGCTGCGCCAATGCTCTAAGCCGAGAGGGGCATATACAAAATGATGCATGACATCAACTGGTAAAAAGTCCATGGCGTTCATGGCTAATACCCACAAAAATACAGTTAAAGCTGTCGGAGCAATAAAGCTGTGGCGATCACCGTGGAAAATATTTTTAACCTGCTCATCCACAAAACTAAAGACTAATTCAACAAATGCTTGGCCCTTAGAAGGCACGCCTGACGTTGCGCCACGCGCTACCCACCAAATCAAACCCATTACCAATACGCCAAGTATTACCGACATAATCAAACTATCGTAATTCAACATCCAAAAACTACCATCGCCAACAGGCTTAGAGTTGAATGTTAAATGGTGCGTAATATATTCAGAGGGTGTAAGTGTTTGTTCTGTAGCCATATTAAAATAAATGCCTAAATTATAATGTTACTTATATTTCAATGTCTGTTTTATCTAACTTGCTCATTGCCGCGCCCGAAACTAGCGCCGCTGTAGCTAAGCCTACAATGAGTGCAAACGGCACTAATTGCTTGTAAACTTTAAAGGTGATTAACAGTAGCGCAAAAATCACTAAAATCTTAACCGCTTCCGCCTTCAACAAATTAATTAGTACTGCTGCCGCTTCTTTTTTATTTTTTTGCGCTATTTTAGAGGCAATAAAAGCGCCTATCATTACCGCCAAACCACCTAGTAATGCCGATAAACCTGCATGCCGCCCAGATATTACCAATGAAGCGATTGTGACAAATGCGGTTGCAATTAACTGCAATTGCAACATTTTGCTAAAAATAGAAGCCGTCGTTATAATTCTCATATTTTTATCACCCCAGAAGCAACTTCTCACTTTTGAAATGGGCTTATTAGCAAAGTCCGCGATTTTGAATTATTACGCGTTTTTAGTCAAGCTTAATTAGAGACTTAGCTTCAGATTTTTTATTATTGGCGTGAAATTATCTTAATAATTTCATCCAGCTGATCTAAATTACTGTAATTAATTTTTAGCACGCCCGACCCATTTGCTTTAGCGGAAATGCTTACTGTAGCACCTATTTTTTCACTTAATCTGTTTTGCAAGGCCAATACGTCACGATTAGCGTTAGTTTTCTGTAGTTTAGGTTTGACTTCTGAACTTACATTTTTTACTAGATTTTCAACTTCTCGTACTGATAAATTTTGCTGCACTATTTTATTAGCCAACATAATTTGTTGCGCTGCATCTAAGCCAATTAGCGCACGTGCATGCCCCATATCTAACTTATTTTGCATCAGCATTTCTTGCACTGCATGTGATAGCGTCAATAGGCGCAATAAATTTGATACTGCAGCACGTGAACGGCCTACGGCCTCCGCTGCGGCTTCGTGCGTCATAGCAAACTCATCTATTAAGCGCTTAATGCCTTGTGCTTCTTCTAATGGATTTAAATTTTCACGTTGAATATTTTCGATCAACGCCATTGCAAGCGCAGACTCATCTGCTATATCACGCACCAATACGGGTATTTGTTCTAAACCTGCTATTTGACTGGCTCGCCAACGACGTTCACCAGCAATAATTTCATATTTATCTACAGCAATCTCTCTTACCAAAATCGGTTGCATAATGCCTTGCGTTTTAATTGAATTCGCCAAAGTTTGTAGTGCGGTATCATCCATATAGCTACGTGGCTGATATTTACCTGGTTGCAATTGCCCTAAATTTAAAGTTCGCAAAGCATCCGTATTTTTGGATTCTTCAATATCGTTAGCTAATAAAGCATCTAAACCACGACCTAAACCTTTTGGTCTAACCATTGCTCGCATCCTTAACTAATTGATTTTTAAGTATAATTTCTTTTGCTAACTCTAAATATGCCACGGCGCCTTTAGATGATTTATCGTAAATCAAAACAGGCAAGCCGTAACTAGGCGCCTCGGCCAAACGTATATTACGTGGAATTACGGTGTTATATACTTTATCGCCAAAATGGCTGACAAGCTGCGCTGATACTTGTTGTGCGAGCATATTGCGCGTATCAAACATGGTGCGCAACAAGCCTTCAATTTCTAAAGTTGCATTTAAATTTGAGCGTACCTTTTTTATAGTGTTAACCAAATCCGACAGGCCTTCTAATGCATAATATTCACACTGCATCGGAATCATTACGCTATTTGCTGCAGTAAGCGCATTCACTGTGACTAAATTTAGGGCAGGGGGACAATCTAATAAGATGTAATCATATTTTTGTTCTAACTTTTCCAGTGCTTGTTTTAATCGAGTCTCTCGTGCAAATTCATTCACCAGCTCGACCTCTGCGCCCGCCAATTCCCGATTAGAAGGCGCAATGTGATAGCCACCTTTCTCGCTACTCACAATCACTTGGTTTAACGACTTTTCACCCAACAGCACATGATAAATACTATGTTTTAAATGTGCTTTATCCACGCCGCTGCCCGTACTAGCATTACCCTGTGGATCCAAATCAATCAGCAATACTTTTTTATAATTAGCGGCTAAACTGGCAGCTAAATTGACACAAGTAGTCGTTTTACCTACGCCACCTTTTTGGTTTGTGATTGCTAAAATTTTCATCAACTGTTCTCAAAAACTACTAAATTTCGTTCTGCATCTAAACCCGCCACCTTCAGCGAGATAATTTTGCTAGGCCTAATTCCCAAAACCTCGAACTCTTGGCGCGCTAACTCATGATGCGGCACAGTACCTTTCATTGCTAACCATTGTCCGTTCTTTGCAATTAAATGCTGCGTCGCTTTAATAAACAATGCAATCTCTGAAAAAGCACGCGAAATAATCACATCAAATAACTCAAGGGGCTGATAACTTTCCACCCGTGCGTGCACCACTGTTAAATTATCTAAACTCAGCTCACCCTTTACTTGTCGCATAAAAATTGCTTTTTTCTGTACAGTATCAATTGCGGTAACTTGTAGCTGCGGCATACATATCGCCAATACAATGCTAGGTAAACCGCCTCCGCTACCTACATCTAACAAACTTTTGGCCTGAATATGTGGCAACACACTTAAACTATCCAACAAATGCAAAGTCACCATCTCTAACGGATCGCGCACAGCAGTTAAGTTATACACTTTATTCCATTTATGCAGCAGACTTAAGTATTGCAACAAATTTTGCTGATTCTGTATTGAGATGGATAAACCCATCTCCGCTATTCCAGCAGCTAATAACTCTGCTTGCGTCATGCTGCTTGAGTATTAGTCAGGCTAGTTTGTTTTTTATGTTTGCGCTTTAAATAAACCAATAACAGAGAAATGGTCGCAGGCGTAATACCAGAAATGCGCCCAGCCTGCCCAATTGTCTCTGGCATATGTAAAATCAGTTTTTGTCTAGCCTCAATACTCAAACCGTGCACATCAGCGTAATCCATGTCCGCACCTAGCTTAGTATTCTCACTACCTTTTTGCTTGGCAATCTCATCTACTTGACGATCTATATATCCTTGATACTTGGCAGAAATTTCAACCTGCTCTTTCACCTCATTAGTTAACGTAACAGAAGAGGGCGTCAATTTTTGTAAGGCCTCATATGTGACATCGGGACGGCGCAACAACTCAAACAGACTATACTCATGCTCCATTTGTTTTCCCAGCACCTCTAACTGCGTTTCACGTGAAACATTTGTCGGTTGTATAAAGGTTTTTTTAAGACGCGACTGTTCACCAATGATAGCTTCTTGTTTACGACTGAAAGCTTCCCATCGAATATCATCCACCAAACCAAGTTCGCGGCCTTTAGCAGTTAACCGAATATCTGCGTTATCTTCGCGAAGCTGCAGCCTATATTCGGCGCGGCTTGTAAACATACGATACGGCTCCGTCACACCAGTGGTAATTAAATCGTCTACCAATACACCCAAATAAGCTTCGTCACGCGCAGGACACCAAGCTTCTTTTTCTTGTACGTAAAGTGCTGCATTTGTTCCCGCCAGCAAGCCTTGTGCCGCCGCTTCCTCGTAACCTGTTGTTCCGTTAATTTGTCCAGCAAAAAATAAGCCCTTAATCGCTTTGGTTTCTAAATTGGACTTTAAAGCACGCGGATCATAATAATCATATTCAATAGCATAGCCAGGACGCAGTATATATGCGCCTTCCAGGCCATTGATTGAGCGCACCAATGCGAGCTGAATATCAAACGGCAAGCTGGTAGAAATGCCGTTAGGATAAACTTCATTAGTGTTTAAACCTTCTGGCTCTAAGAAAATTTGATGGCTTTCTTTATCCGCAAAGCGATGGATCTTATCTTCCACACTTGGACAATAGCGCGGCCCTACACCTTCAATCACACCAGTGTACATTGGCGAGCGATCTAAGCCACCTCGAATAATCTCGTGCGTACGCTCGTTTGTATGGGTTATCCAGCAAGGCATTTGCGTAGGATGCTGTGTAGCATCTCCCAAAAAAGAAAACACGGGCACAGGATTGTCGCCTGGCTGCTCCTGCATTACACTGTAATTAATAGAACGGCCATCAATACGAGGCGGTGTGCCCGTTTTTAATCGCCCAGCAGGCAAATTAAGCTCACGCAAACGCGCCGCAAGCGAGATAGCCGGCGGGTCTCCAGCGCGGCCTGCGCTATAATTCTGCATGCCCACATGAATCAAACCGCCCAAAAATGTACCTGCAGTTAGCACCACACTTTTAGCGTTAAAACGCAAACCAATTTGCGTCACAACGCCAGCAGCGCGCGTGCCGTCTAAAATAATGTCATCTACTGCTTGTTGAAATAACCAAAGGTTGGGCTGATTTTCTAACCTGCGTCGAATTGCCGCTTTGTATAAAACTCTATCTGCCTGCGCTCTTGTGGCACGCACTGCTGGGCCTTTACTTGAATTGAGTATGCGAAACTGAATGCCACCTTTATCAGTTGCTGCGGCCATTGCACCACCAAGCGCATCAATCTCTTTAACTAAATGGCCCTTACCAATGCCGCCAATACTAGGATTGCAAGACATTTGTCCTAAAGTTTCGATATTATGCGTCAGCAATATGGTTTTTTGCCCCATTCTAGCGCTTGCAAGTGCCGCTTCGGTGCCTGCGTGACCACCGCCAACTACAATTACATCAAAAATATCAGGATAATTCATGGTTTATCGGCCAAGTTTCATATATTTAGATTTTACTTTAAACACGCACTTAAGTCATGCAAAAGCATGTTTTTACTGATATTTTAGGTATTGTTCCACGTGAAACAACACGATTAATTTACGCCAGACACAATTCCTTAACAAGGTTGGCATACAATTCGCTTGATGTATATCAAAGCAGTTCTAATTAAACCTCTCTAATATTACATAGTGTATTAACCCTTCTATTAACTTAAAAATGGAGTATTAAATGAATAAATTAAATATCGTTATAGCCGCATTGTTTGGCTTAGCAGCAGTTTCTGCACAAGCAGATGTAGCTAATGCAGAAAAAATTGCACAGAAGTACACCACTATTGCTAGAATTATGAACCCTGATTATGCGGGTCCTTCGGCTATTGCAGGCAAAATGTTTTTTAATCGCAAAATCAAAGGCGCTCATGGCAAAGAAACAGCTTGCGCTTCTTGCCACACACCTAATCCTGCAAACGCAGGCAAGCACATCGTTACAGGCAAAGCAATCCGTCCGCTATCACCGGCCGTCAACGACAAGCGCTTTAATGACATTGAAAATGTTGAAGACAAGTTTACTGAACACTGTAACGATATTATTGGTAGCGACTGTACGCCAGAAGAAAAAGCAAACTTTGTCGGCTATTTATTGACAGAAAAAACACCTTCAGCCAAGAAATAATTAAGGGTTCATATAATGCAATATGTTTGGGATCCTTTTGTAAGAATCTTTCATTGGTCACTAGTTATTGCGTTCTCTGTAGCATTCTATACGCATGCTTCCGAGTGGGATCGCCTCATTCATGTACGGGCTGGTTATGTGGCAGGGTGCTTGTTGCTAGCCCGCATTGTATGGGGATTAATGAAAACAGGTTATGCCAGCTTTGACAGCTTCCCTTTCAACCCTATGCAAGCGGCTAGGTATATATATCACGCACTTAAAGGTAATGCTAAACGCTATATTGGTCACAACCCTGCTGGTTCTCTAGTTATTTACGCCATGCTAATCACTGGTCTGATTGCTGTAGGCTCTGGATGGCTGGTATTTAATGATGGCTGGTTAATCAACCAACCAGATTTTTTACAAGCACTACATAAATATTCAACATGGGGATGGCTGGTACTGGTTTCCATGCATGTGATAGGAGTAGTGACAGAAAGTATATTGCATAAAGACAATTTAATTCGCGCAATGATTACTGGCTGTAAGCGCGTTACTAGAAAAGGTGAGAGGCAGGCAAAACAAAAAATAGCGTAAAGTTAATACCCATGTTTCACGTGAAACATCTAATAAAATAATTTAAAAGCACTAGCTCTTGACTAAGACATCGTTGCGCGCCTATAGTATTAACAGCGGCTAATGACGCTTTCACCGAACAAAAATGAGGAGAATAGTATGGCGGGTAAATTTGAAGTTAAAACAGCAAAAAGCGGTCAAACGCACTTTAATCTTTTGGCGGGTAATGGCCAAATTATTTTGCAATCTGAAATGTACGAAAGCAAAGCCAGTGCTTTAAATGGTATTGCCTCTATACAAAAAAACGCTGGTATGGATGATAGATACGATCGTTTAGTTTCAAAATCTGGCAAACCTTACTTTGTAATTAAAGCAGGTAATCATCAAGTGATTGGGCAAAGCCAACAATATGAGTCTGAAGCTGGTCGTGATAACGGGATTGAATCCGTTAAGAAAAACGGCCCAGATGCAGAAATTGTAGACTTAACTTAAAATAATGAACAATAAAAAGGCGCTTTAAGCGCCTTTTTATTTGGGAATTTATTACTTTCCAATACAAAACTTAGAAAATATTTCACCCAATAAATCATCTGGCGTAAACTCACCCGTAATGCTACTCAAAGCTTCCTGCGCCAATCGCAACTCTTCAGCCAATAATTCCGCCTGATTCATATTTTTTTGTGCAAGCTGCAAATGCTCGTCAACTAGTTTTAAAGCTTCTAAATGTCGCGCGCGCGCCATAAAAACACCTTCAGCATTTTGTTGATAGCCTGCAATATTCAATAAATGTTGTTTTAGCAATTCCACGCCTTCGCCAGTCTTTGCGGAAATGTGAATGTGCGCTTCCCCCGCGATTTCTGTAATTTTGGCCTTCTCATTTGTGGTATCAATTTTATTATGCACCCAAATTTTGTCTATTTCTTGCGGCAAGTGCGATAGGATTGATTTTTCATTCTCGCTAATACCAAGAGCTGCATCTACCAATAATAATGTGACCTGGGCGTTTTGTAGAGCTTGATATGTTCGCGCGATACCAATTTTTTCTACTTCATCTTTTGTCTCTCGTAAGCCTGCAGTATCAATAATATGCAATGGCAACCCATTGATTTGTATTAGGTTTTTAATTGAATCTCTAGTAGTGCCCGCGACAGGCGTCACAATCGCGATCTCTTCACCGCTTAACTGGTTCATCAAACTAGATTTACCCACATTAGGCTGACCTACCAACACGATATGCATTCCCTCGCGCAATAAACTACCTTGTTTGGCTTTTAGAAAAACTGTTTTTAATTCTTTTGTAATTGTGGCTAACTTTTCAGTCACGTTACCTTGTGTAATAAAATCAATTTCTTCTTCAGGAAAATCTAAGCAAGCCTCAACATACATACGCAAATTAATCAGTCTGGCTAAGACTTGATTGATACTATTTGAAAACTCACCTGATAAAGAACGCATAGCACTTCGGGCAGCCTCTGCAGTTGTAGCATTAATTACATCGGCAACTGCTTCAGCCTGAGCTAAATCAATTTTATTGTTTAAATAAGCCCGACGCGTAAACTCGCCTGGCTCTGCCTGTCGTGCACCTAACTCAATACAACATGCGAGCAAAATCTGCATTAATGCTGTGCCTCCATGCGCTTGTAACTCTAATACATCTTCGCCCGTGTAAGAATGTGGGTTTTGATACAAAATTACGATACCGCGATCTATTAATTGATGGCGAGTATCATAGAAAGGCAAATAGGATGCGTAGCGCGGGGCGGGGCACTGTTTTAGTATTTGAGTGGCAATGACCTGACTTAATGGTCCTGACACTCTTACTACTCCAATACCGCCTGCACCGCTGGCAGTTGCAATAGCAGCTATTGTGTCAGTACTATTATTTTGCATTGCCTTTTTTAGCTAGTGCGGCTGCATGAATGGTTTTATTTACATACCATTGTTGAGCAATGGAAAGTACATTATTGACTAGCCAATATAATACTAAACCCGCGGGAAAGAAGAAGAAGAACACACTAAATACAACTGGCATAATCTTCATCACTTTTGCTTGGATAGGATCTGTAGGCGCGGGATTCAAATAAGTTTGAATAATCATGGTTGCTCCCATTAAAAGGGGCAACACATAATACGGATCTATGGCAGATAGGTCATGAATCCAGCCAAAAAATGGCGCGTGGCGCAATTCTACTGAACCTAAAATCATCCAATAAAGTGCAATAAAAACAGGAACCTGTACTAATATTGGCAAACAGCCACTCATAGGGTTAATTTTTTCAGTGCGATACATTTCCATCATTGCTTGCTGCATTTTTTGTTTATCGTCACCAAATTTTTCTTTCATGCTTTGCAAGCGGGGTGCCAACTCACGCATTTGCGCCATTGATCTATAGCTCTTAGCAGACAATGGGTAAAATGCGGCTTTAATTAATACTGTCAACAATATAATCGCTATGCCCCAGTTATGAACTAAACCATTAATTTTTGAAAGCACCCAAAATAAAGGTTTTGCAACAACGGTCAACCAACCATAATCAACCGCATACTCTAAGCCAGGCGCTGCCGCTGCCAAATCTTTTTCTGTTTGCGGCCCCGCAAATAATTGCGAGTTTATTTCTGTTTTTGTACCAGTAGCAATGCTAGTGCCTGGAATAATCGCTCCTACAGCAAAAACATTTTCAGACAATTGTTTAGTATAAAACTCGCGACTTGCACCCGCTTTAGGAATCCAGGCACTAGCAAAATAATGCTCTACTAAACCAATCCAACCATCTTTGCTAGTTTTGGAAAGATTTTCTTTAGCCATATCTGCAAATTTTATTTTTTTGAATTTATCTGCCTGAGTAAAATATGCACCGCCTGTAAAAGTAGGCATCATTTTAGAACCTTGCTTAGATTTACTATCATGCACAATTTGATAATAAGCAGATGGTGTAATGCTGGACGCGCTACCATTATTGATTTGATAACTCACATCAATCACGTAACTGCCACGATGAAAAGTGTAAATTTTATCAACATTAATGCCGTTGCCAGCCCATGATAAGCGTACCTCTTGGCTTGTAGCACCATCAGCCAGTGTGTAGCTTGCAGATGTACTTGTAAATAATGATTTATGATTAGGCAAATCTTTACCCATTAAACCAGACTGTACGATATATAACATCGGCTTTTGCGCGTCATCCAGCAACACAAAACTACCATCTTTTACACCTGATGCCCTATGTTTATTTAATACTAAATGCCGCAAATCGCCACCCACTGTATCAATTTCTGCTTGAAATAAATCAGTAGTCACTTTAATGCGCTGACCATTTTCTAGTTTAAAAACACCATCAACAGCAGTATTATTCGCTGCCGTAGCATCAGTAACATTGGCGGCGGTATTTGTTGCTGCGCTGCTAAAAGAGGATTGTGCATCTTGTTGAATAGGTGCGATTGGCGCATTTTTCTTCTGCCAAGAATCCCACAACATCATGATAGAAAATGAAAAAATAACAAATAATATTAAACGGCGTGTGTCCATAAACTCTTTATCATCAATAAGTTAAGTAATTATGCAAAAATTAAAAATTGTATTTTAAGGTACAGGATCATGACCACCAACATGCCAAGGATGACAATGCGATAATCTTTTTATTGTAAGTAAAAATCCTTTAAATACGCCATGTTTATGTAGGCTTTCAATTGCATATTGTGAGCAAGTAGGACTAAATCGACACCGCTGTCCAAAAAAAGGACTTAACGTAACTTGATACAGTTTTATAAATGCAATCAAAACTCTAGTCATATCAAAATAGTCCAGTTAATGTTATTTACTCGATACTACTTTAGCAGAAAGCTTTTGCAGCAAACTTTCATATTCTTGCTTAATTAGCAAAAAATCAGACTTTTCAAATGTCTTTTGTACTTGAACCACTAAGTCAACTGTTGGTAAATGTTGTTGATTTAAGCGAAACAGCTCTCGCAACACACGACGCATATAATTACGCTGCACTGCTAATTTAGCTGTTTTTTTACTTACAATCATACCTAAACGCGGCATATTGGCTTCATTTAGGCGATAACGCAGAACCAAATGCTGACTTGCAATCCGCTTACGCAAATTAAAAACGGATGAAAAATCATCCGTTTTTACAATTTTGGCCTGCCTATTAAAACTAAAGTCTAACAAAATTAAACTGTGCCAATTGATATTCATTAAACCTATTAACAACACCTCAATAAAGGCGCTAATACAAGTTAATAAGATTAAGTTAAAGTCCTAAGCGTGTACGACCTTTAGCGCGACGAGCAGCAATAACTGCACGGCCACCTTTAGTTTTCATACGTACTAGAAAGCCATGCGTACGTGCGCGGCGTGTTTTAGAAGGTTGATAGGTACGTTTCATTAAAATCTCCAACTAGCAAAATGCTACAAAGCCCGCTATTAGACACGATAACCCCCCATTCTGTCAATGAAAATTTAGCCAAGTAAATATCAAAACAAATACTAAAAAAAAAATACATTTGCCTGTGGATAAGTATGACTAAACCAGCTAAAATACTCAGATAAATTAATAATAATTAATATGATTTTATGTAGGCACATTTAGCTATAAATCATAATAAAATCAATAACCTAACAATTAATATAATAGGTCTCAGGCAACCGATGGAAAAATTTTGGCCTACCTGCCTTAGTCGCTTTGAAGAAGAGCTATCAACGCAACAATTTAATACTTGGATTAAGCCCCTACATGCCGAATTTGGGGACAATGCCTTGCGTATACTTGCGCCCAATAAATTTGTACTGCAATGGGTAAAAGAGCGTTTTTTAGGCAAAATAGAAACTATAGCAGCCGAATTATTACCACATAACACCTTAATCGAGCTGTCTATTAGTGAAAAAAAAGTTGTAAATAAGGCGGCCAATGGTAGCACCAACAAAAATACTTCTACTGCTGAAATCACCAATATTAATCTACTAAATGTCACTTCTACAAAACCCCTTGTAAATCGCCGCACCAATGAGCGCGCTTCTGGGTTAAATCCTAGTTTTAATTTTGATAATTATGTGACCGGCCGAGCCAACCAATTGGCACGTGCTGCGGCTATCCAGGTAGCAGATAATCCTGGCCAAGCTTATAACCCGCTCTTTATTTATGGGGGGGTAGGGCTAGGCAAAACACATTTATTGCAAGCCATTGGCAACCAATTAAAACAAAAAAAACCAGATGCCAATATTCGCTATTTGCACGCAGAGCGTTATGTCTCGGATGTTGTAAAAGCTTATGAAAATAAAGCGTTTGATGAATTTAAACGGCAATATCACTCCTTAGACTTATTACTCATTGATGATATTCAATTTTTTGCTAAAAAAACGCGTACCCAAGAAGAGTTTTTTTA
>JANNFN010000009.1:0-8702 GCA_031379885.1 Methylotenera sp. | reverse complement strand
TTGGTAACCTTGGCGGCGCTGATACTCTAAAATACCTTGCAGAACTGCGTTGTTGGCCGCTTCTTGGTTGGCTTTATAAATAGTGGTGTACACCTTTAAGCCACTACTATAAATGCCTTCTTGATAATGTAGAAACAACATTTGGCGCACTATTTCAGCCACATAATCTGCATCCAAGTCACGTGATAATTTAGAAGATTTGAACTTTAGTGGTTGCTTAATGGCTTCGTTAAACTTAGATTCATCAATAAAGCCATAACGCTTCATGTCGCGCAAGACTTCGTGCTGTCTTTCTATGGCGCGAGTTGGATTGATGTAAGGGTTATAACCAGTAGGCGCCTTGGGCAGGCCTGCCAGTAGCGCTGATTCAGCTAGTGTAAGTTTACCTAGAGCTTTGCCATAATAAACTTGCGAGGCCGCCGCAAAGCCATATGAGCGCTGGCCCAAGTATATTTGGTTAAGGTATAGCTCGAGAATTTGATCTTTGCTCAAGGCTTTTTCAATCTTCATCGCCAATAAAGCTTCTTTTACTTTGGTGACCATGTTGCGTTTTCCACCTGGAACGGTAAAAAAGTTTTTAGCAACTTGCATGGTAATGGTGCTTGCACCCTCATGGCTTTTGCCGGTGAGATTGTTTTTTATGGCCCTCATAACGCCAGTAGTATCGATACCGTGATGTTGATAAAAACGTCTATCTTCAATGGCTAAAACTGCATCTTTAAGATTTTTTGGCACATCTTGAATTTTTACAAAGGCGCGCCGCTCTTCGCCAAATTCGCTAATTAAGTAACCATCAGCAGAATATACGCGAAGCGGAAGCTTAGGTTTGTAGTTGGTAAGCGCCTCTAGCGACGGCAGTGTGGGGTAGATAAGCGTGACAGCCAGCGCAGTCAGTGCGGTCAAAGTAAGGCCGCCAACAATGAAAAACAGGATGAGGAATTGCCACCACTTTTTTGGAGTCATAAACGAGCTTTAAAGAATTGATTCTTGATTAATTGCATTATCTAGACAATGTATAAGCTTATGCTAATTAACCAAAACTAAGAAGAAAATATTAGTTATAAAGATAATATTGATAATAAATATTGATTATATAGACTGTATTAAAAATGATACATCTGTGGTAAATGTGACCTTTTGTTAAATTTAAAATAAAAATTTGCTTTACAGGGCGATAAGTTGTTGCTAGGATTTAATGTAAATTATCACTATTGTGCATAACTCATGAATATAGAAAGAGAATTTTAATTTGAAATTCGATTTTTTTAACGAAAGTACGCCACCTCTCATTGGGGTTGACATAAGTACTTCAGCTGTCAAGATGGTAGAGCTCTCGGCTTCTGGCAAGGGTACATATCGCCTTGAAGGTTATTCTATAGCCTCAATCCCAAAAGATGCCATTGTGGACGGAAATGTTTCTGGTTTGGAGCAGGTTTCTGATGCTGTTAAGCTTGCGTGGAAGTTATTGGGTTCTAGAGAAAAGCGTACTGCGCTTGCTTTGCCGTCTGCCGCTGTGATTACTAAGAAAGTATTGATGTCAGCTGATTTGCGTGAATCAGATATGGAGGCACAGGTAGAGGCCGAAGCAAATCAATATATCCCATTCCCGTTAGAAGAAGTTAATATTGACTTTCAAATAATAGGCCCTGCTCCCAACGGCGCAGATGAAGTTGAAGTGCTTATTGCGGCAGCGCGTAAAGAGAAAATTGAAGATCGTGTGGCCGCCGCCGAAGATGCGGGCCTTAAAGTGACGGTGATGGATGTTGATACCTATGCCACTGAAGCTGCGTATAGCATTATGGCAAATCAATTACCGAATGCAGGCAAAGATCAAACTGTGATGATTGTGGATATTGGGGCGGTGATGATGCATATCAATGTGTTACATAACAACGCCTCTATTTATACGCGTGAACAAGCGTTTGGTGGTTCGCAGTTAACACAAGAAATTCAACGCCGCTTCGGCTTGTCTGTTGAAGAAGCAGAAATTGCAAAACGAAAAGGCGGCTTGCCTGACAGTTACGAGAATGAAGTTTTACAGCCGTTTATGCAATCTTTGTCGACGGAAGTGGCGCGCGCATTACAGTTTTTTACCAGCTCCACACAATATAACCGCGTTGATCACATTGTGTTGGCTGGAGGTTGTGCCGCAATTCCGACAATAGATGTGATGGTGCAAGACCGCACACAAGTCAATACTATTGTGGCGAATCCTTTTCAATCGATGTCACTAGGCTCTAGAGTGAAACAAAATCAAGTTGCAATTGATGCGCCTGCATTAATTATCGCTTGTGGCCTTGCAATGCGCGGGGTGGATTAACATGATGCGTATTAATTTATTACCACACCGTCAGATAAAGCGTGCTGAACGCCAACGTGAGTTTGGGTTAATGGGATTGATGGCCGCAGGTGCAGCTTGTGCCGTTATATTTTTGGGTTGGCAATTTCTAGGCGCGCAGAAATCTTCCCAACTTGAAAGAAATGGCCGTCTAGAAAAAGCAATTACTAGTTTAGACAAAGAAATTGCGGATATTAAAGATTTAAAAGATCAAATTAGCAATGTGCTGGAGCGCAAGCAAATTGTTGAAAACCTACAAACAAATCGTAGTCAATCAGTCGTCATTTTAGACGAGCTGACACGTCAGTTGCCTGAAGGCTTATATTTGAAAAGTATTAAGCAGACGGGTAACCTTATTATCTTAGAAGGGGTTGCAGATACCAATGCCCGCGTTGCAACATTAGTTAGAAACTTAAGTGTATCTAATTGGATGGAGTCGCCTATTCTTGTTGAAATTAAATCAATTACAGTGAATAACATTAAGCAAAATGAGTTTACGCTTAACGTGAGCCTAAAATCCCAAAAAGTAGAAGAAGCACCCAATAAGAAAAAGATGGGGGCTAAATAATGAAATTAGATGATTTTAATAATATAGATTTTAAAAATGCTGGAAGCTTGCCCATGCCGGTTAAGCTGGTGCTGTTGAGTATAGTGTTTTTGATTTTAGTTGCGCTTGGTTACTGGTTTTTATGGAGTCCAGAAATTGATGAGTTTGATCAAGCAAAAGCTAAAGAGGAAGAATTACGTCAAACGTTTTTAACCAAAAAGGCACAAGCAGTAAAAATTGAGGCTTATAAGCAACAAATGATTGATATTGAAAAAACTTTTGGTGCTTTATTAAAACAATTGCCAGATAAATCACAAATGGATGGCTTGCTTACAGACATTAACCAAGCAGGCTTGGGGCGTGGCCTAGAGTTTGAGCTTTTCAAACCAGGTCAGGAAGTGGTTGCCGACTTTTATGCTGAGATGCCAATTCAAATTAAAATTAAAGGCAATTATCACGACATAGGTGCATTTGCGACCGACATTTCTAAACTCTCAAGAATTGTTACTTTAAATGACTTATCAATCACGCCAATGAATAAAGATGCTAAGGATAGCGTGCTGTCGATGGATGCAGTCGCAAAAACTTATCGTTATTTGGATTCTTCTGAAGTCGCAGCTAAAAAAGCGGCTCAAATGAAGGACAAGAAAAAATGATGCTTACCAATACTATAACGAAATTTAATTTTTCGCTAAAGCCCGCACTCATTGCTATTTTGTTAGGGTTGCTGGTAGCTTGCAATGGTGATAAGGGCGATGACCTTGATAAATTTATGGCAACCGCTGCTAACGACATGGGCAAGGGGGTAGAGCCGCTACCAGAGGTGCTGCCTTACTCTCCACTTCAATATAACGCCGATGGGACATTGTCAGATCCTTTTAAAGCGCGCAAGGCAACCAGTAAATCTGGGGCATTACAACCGAATACTAACCGTCCTAAAGAGGCGCTAGAGGCTTATCCTCTAGAGAGCTTGAAATATGTGGGTTCTATGAGCAAAAGTAAGCTCACCTATGCATTGATAAAGACACCAGATAACACAGTGCAACAAATTAAGGTGGGAAACTATCTAGGCCCTAATTATGGGTTGGTGACAAAAATTAACGAAAGTGATGTAGTAATTAAAGAAATTATCCAAGATGACCTGACAGGTGATTGGGTAGAGCGTAACGCTAGTATTAATCTGCAAGAATAAATGATTGGAATGAACAT
Organism: Methylotenera sp.; assembly: GCA_031379885.1. Taxonomy (GTDB): domain Bacteria; phylum Pseudomonadota; class Gammaproteobacteria; order Burkholderiales; family Methylophilaceae; genus Methylotenera_A. Next base: position 4,608 of record JANNFN010000009.1, on the reverse strand, counting down.
GATTAAAATGATAACGAAGCTACTTGCATTCATGCTATTGATATGTATAGGTTTGTTTGGTAATGCATATGCGGCAGATGACGAGAATTTATTTAGCAATAGAATCGAGAAGATTGATTTTTCTGCGCTTTCAGGTGGGCGTGTAAGTATTCGGATTCAAATGAAAGAACCGCTGACGAACCCTCCAGCTGGCTTTACACTCAACAATCCAGCGAGGATTGCCTTAGATTTTCCACAAACTGGAAATGGTTTGGCAAAGAACAATATTTCAAGTGAGCAAGGTGCGCTTAAAAGTGTTTCATTGGCGCAAGCGAAAGACAGAACACGCATGGTGCTGAACTTATCTAAAAATGTCGGCTATAACACCGTGCTTAGTGGTAATGACGTTATCATTACCTTGCAAGGAAACGAGGCTGTAACTGGTACAACAACTGAAACAAGGTTTGCAGAGTCAGTATCAACTAATCAAGAGCATGCAATTTCTGGGGTAGATTTTGCGCGTGGTAAAAATGGTGAGGGTCGAATTATTGTCGATTTATCAGACGCTAATGCTGGTATCAATATTAAACAAAAAGGCAAGTTAATCATTGTTGATTTTGTGAACACTGATGTGCCTGCAGAATTGCAGCGTCGTCTGAATGTGATCAACTTTAATACGCCGGTGTTGTATGTGGATACGATGAAGCAAGGCAAAAATGGTCGCATGGTGATTGAACCAAAAGGCAACTGGGAACAATCAGCCTATCAAGCAGATAATAAGTTTATTATTGATGTGCGCCAAGTAATAGAAGACCCAAATAAACTAGTTCGCGGTAATAAGCCAGGTTATGCGGGAGAAAAGCTATCGCTTAATTTCCAAAATATTGAAGTGCGCTCAGTGTTACAAGTGATTGCAGATTTTACGGGTCTAAATATTATTACCAGTGATACCGTTACAGGTAATCTTACTTTAAGACTGAAAGATGTGCCGTGGGATCAAGCCATGGACATCATCATGCAAAACAAAGGGTTGGCGATGCGTAAAATAGGCAATGTCATTACAGTTGCCCCAGCGGAAGAAGTCGCAGCTAAGGAAAAAGCACAGCTAGAAGCTATCAATGCGATTGAAGATTTAGAACCATTGCGTACAGAAGTCTTCACGCTTAAATATCAAAAAGCTGAAGCGTTTAAAAACATTTTAACTGGTTCAAATTCTGGTGGTGGATCCGGTGGTTCAGCTAATCAGAACAGAAGCATTCTTTCTAAACGCGGTAGTGCAGTGTGGGATCCGCGCACTAATACGCTATTTATTCAAGATACAGCAAAAAAACTTGAGGAAATTCAAGCGATTATTAATAAGACTGACGTTCCTGTAAGACAAGTAATGATTGAATCACGCCTAGTGCTGGCGGATGAAAAGTTTGGTAAAAGTTTGGGTGCAAGGTTTGGTGTACAACATAGTGCCACTCCAGGTAGCAACGCAATTAGTATAGGTGGCAATCTAAATAATACAGGTTCAGCTACAGGCTCTACTACAACAGCTTCAGCGATTGGCAATACAGGTGGGCTAAATTCTAATTTACCTTCCACCCTTGCAAATTCAGGTAGTTTAGCATTCAGTTTGTTTAGGTTGCCTGCTGGCTTATTACTTAATTTGGAGTTGTCTGCAATGGAAAGTGATAAACGCGGCAAGATTGTATCTAGTCCTCGCGTTACGACCGCAAATCAACAGAAAGCAAAAATTGCGTCAGGTACTGAGATTCCATACTTAGAGGCCTCTAGCAGTGGAGCCACTACGGTGTCATTTAAAGAGGCGGTTTTGAGCTTGGAAGTTACGCCTCAAATTACACCCGATGATAAAATCATAATGGACTTAGAGGTGAAGAAAGAAAAAGTTGGACAAATCTTTTTTAATGTACCATCGATTGACACTCAAAACGTTACCACTCAAGTATTAGTGGCGAATGGAGAGACGGCAGTACTTGGCGGTATTTACGAGCAAACCGAACGCAACGATGTAGAAAAGGTACCTTTTTTTGGCGACTTACCCATTATTGGAAATGCATTTAAGCGTAGAACTAAACAAGATGATAAGACTGAGTTACTTATTTTCATCACCCCAAAAATTATGGATGAAAGTTTAGGGCTAAGATAATTATATAAGTAACATTAAGCATAACCTGACAGAACGTTCGCTTTGCCTTAAAATGCCTATCATTAGTGTGATAGGCATTTTTTATTGTGGCCGAGAATGTAGTGAAAGAGAATACAAATAATATATTTTTTATAGGCTTAATGGGCGCAGGCAAAACTACTATTGGTAAATTGCTGGCTAAACATCTAGGCAAAACTTTTTATGATACAGATCACGAAATTGAAAAGCGTACTGGAGTTAAAATCCCCGTCATATTCGAGCTTGAGGGTGAAGCTGGTTTTCGAAAACGCGAAACGTCTGTTATTCAAGACCTTACCAAACTTAACAATATTGTCATGGCAACTGGTGGTGGTGCGGTGATTGCAGAAGAAAATAGAGCGCTGTTACAAAATAATGGCACCGTAATCTACCTGCGCGCCAATGTTAATGACCTATGGCATAGAACCCGAAACGACAAACATCGACCTTTACTTCAAAATGTGAATATTCGGGCTAAACTAGAGCAACTATATGCAGAACGAAATCCACTTTATACGCAAACAGCTACGCTTATTTTTGATACTGGCAATCAGCCTGTCGCAAATATACTCAATCAAATAGAAAAATTGTTAACAGAAAATAAATAGAACCATGATGCAGACACTACAAGTAGCGCTTGGCGACCGTGCTTATCCAATTCATATTGGCAAAGGCTTGATAAGCCAAGTAGATTTAATTTTGCCGCATTTAAAGCGCAAACAAGTGGCCATTGTTACCAACGTTACAGTTGCACCGTTGTATCTTGAGCGTCTGACTCAGTCTTTATGTAATGTCGGTGTCAGTGTGGTAGAAATTATCTTGCCAGATGGCGAAACCTATAAAAATAGCGAAACGCTTAATTTAATTTACGATGCTTTGCTAAAAAACCGTTGCGAGCGTAGCACTACATTAATCGCGCTTGGCGGCGGCGTTATTGGAGATTTAACAGGTTATGCTGCCGCTACTTACCTTAGAGGGGTACCGTTTATACAAATTCCTACCACTTTGCTATCGCAAGTAGATTCAAGCGTAGGTGGTAAAACAGGCATTAATCACCCGCTTGGTAAAAATATGATTGGCGCGTTTTATCAGCCCAAATTAGTATTGGCCGATATTGAAACATTGCAAACTCTGCCGCAACGCGAGCTTTCTGCAGGTGTTGCAGAAGTGATTAAGTATGGGCTTATTCGCGATGCAGATTTTTTCGATTGGCTAGAAACTAACATTAGCAAACTGATGGCTTTAGATGAAGCAGTAATTACTTACGCAATTTATCGCTCATGCAAAAATAAAGCTGAAGTGGTAGCAGCAGACGAGCATGAAACAGGCGAACGCGCACTGCTTAATTTGGGCCACACGTTTGGCCACGCAATAGAAAACGCCATGGGATATGGTGTGTGGCTACATGGGGAGGCGGTGGCTGCGGGCACCATGCTTGCGGCCGATCTGTCCCATCGATTGGGATGGTTAACAAGTGCAGATGTTCAGCGCATGCATGCTCTACTAGCCGCATCCAGCTTGCCTCTCAGGGCGCCTAATTTGGGCTTTGAAAGGTACCTTGATTTAATGCAATCTGATAAAAAAGTAGTCGATGGAAAAATAAGGTTAGTGTTACAGCAAGGCATTGGTAAAGCGGTGATTACCAGTGATTACGATGCGGCTAAACTCAAACAAACTTTAGAAGCCATTGAATAGCATGCTCGCGAACTTATGCTAAAACCTTACGCTGCCAATCCAGAAAGTTCGCTAGGCCGCCTTTACGATGAACCGCCATCGCAGTTAATCAATGGTGTAGCTGTGCGCAATGCTTTCCAGCGAGACCGCGATCGTATTATTCACTCCACCGCATTTCGACGTTTAGAATATAAAACCCAAGTCTTTGTTAATCACGAAGGTGACTTATTTCGCACACGTTTAACGCATAGTTTGGAAGTAGCACAGCTCGCGCGCGGCATCGCACGCACGCTAAATCTGCACGAGGATTTAACAGAAGCCATCGCACTCGCGCATGATCTCGGCCACACACCTTTTGGCCATGCTGGGCAAGATGCGCTCAACGATTGTATGCGAGATTATGGTGGTTTTGAACACAACTTACAGTCATTGCGCGTGGTGGAAAAGCTGGAGCAGCGTTACGCCGAATTTGATGGTTTAAACCTCACTTTTGAGCTGCGCGAAGGTATACTCAAACATTGCTCAATTAAAAATGCCAAGCAGCTGGGCGATGTGGGGTTGCGTTTTATTAACAAAACCAACCCAAGCTTAGAAGCGCAAGTCACCAATTTTGCCGATGAAATTGCCTATAATAATCATGATATTGACAATGGGTTGCGCTCAGGCCTAATTACCATTGAGCAGCTACAAAGCGTTGAGTTGTTTGCTTCGCAGCTCGATATTGTAAAGAGTAAATATCCAAAACTTGAGCTAAAAAGGCTGATTCACGAAACGATACGCCG